>ONXK01000251.1 GCA_900321785.1 uncultured Lachnospiraceae bacterium
CTTTGTGGGGTCGACGTCCTGGCCAAGGGAGGCCATGACTTCTTTCGCCTGCTTGTGCATGGCGGCGTAGTCCAGAAGGCCCATGGGGCCCTTCTTCCATTTATTGATAAAGATATTGTCGGTGATGCTCAGGAGCTTCTCAATGTTCAGCTCCTGGTATACGCACGCGATGCCCGCCGCTGCAGATTCATTCGGGTTATGGAAAGTCATCTGCTTGCCTTCGACATAGATCTCGCCCTCGTCAGGTTTGTGAACGCCTGTGAGAACCTTGATCAGGGTCGATTTGCCCGCGCCGTTCTCGCCGATCAGTCCCAGGATCTCGCCGGGCTTTACCGCGAGCTGCATCTTGTCAAGCGCCTTGACACCCGGAAATATCTTTGTGCAATTTTTCAATTCCACAACATATTCGCTCATTCGGAAGTATTCCTTTCTATCCTGTAATCAATCCCGCTTTATGCTTTTGATAAAAAACGGGCTCTTCACCGGGTTAAAGTCCGATGAAGAGCCCATTCATTTCCTGCTCACGCAGAATGTTTCTTCAGGACTTGCCTGTTAACACATTCTCTTTCAGTATGCGTCAACATATTCCTTCAAACATCTCTCACTACCGTTTCAAGTCACGTTCTGTGATGCCGCGCATCACTTGACGTGAGGAACGGATCAAGATCTATTATTTGCCGGAATAGCTGTTCAGCTTGTCGATGTGCTCCTGTGCATTGTCCTTGGTGATGATTGTGTAGCCGGAATCAACTACGGGCTCAACCTGCTCGCCATTCAGATATTTGACCATGGTCTCGACTGCGAGATAAGCCATATCGTAAGGGTTCTGAGCGGTGGACATGGTCATCTTGCCATCCAGGATAGCCTGTGCAGCGGGGATCTGTCCGTCGAATCCGAGGAAAATGGTGTTCTTGTAGCCTTCAAGGCCTGCCTTTGCGGCTGCGTTTGCAGCTGCCAGAGCCATATCGTCGTTGTTTGCGCAGATGATGGCAACGCCTTCGGGATGAGTGGACATGATGCCTTCCATCTCGTTGGTAGCCTTGTCAGCGACTGCGTCTGCATAGTGGACCTCGTCCTCAAGGAAGTCGCCGCCGTTCTCTTCAACACCGGCGATGTAGCCGTTCATACGAGCGGTGTTGGTGCCGTCACCCTGAACGCCTGCGATCTCGATGCACTTGATCTCTTCCCAGCCGGCATCCTTAGCTGCCTGGACTGCTGCTGCAGCGCCTGCCTTAGCGGCCTCTTCGTTACCGGTTCCGATGAAGGAGATAACCTTATCAGAAGGGATAGCGCTGTCGAGTGCCATAACAGGAGCATCTGTGTCAGCGATCAGAGTCTTGACTGTGTCGGCCTGCAGGGGAGCGATGATGTATCCGTCGTAAGCGCCGGAACCCAGATCAGTCTGAATCATGTTCATCTGCTCGTCATAAGAAGTCTCCGAAGGCGGACCCTTGACATCGACGGTCACGCCGGGGTGCTCCTTGGCATACGCCTCAGCACCTGCCTGAATGTAGGTCCAGTACTCGGAAGACAGAGTCTTGCAGATGACGTCGATCTTGTACTCGCCGTCTCCCGCCTCTGCCGGAGCTGCTGCCTCTGTTCCTGCTGCCGCTGCGTCGTCAGCTGCAGGCTGGCTGCTGCTGGAGCTGCCGGAGCCGCCGCATGCCATCAGGGAGATGGCTACGGTACCTGCAAGCAGAGCTGCAAATAACCTTTTTTTCATGTTACATCCTCCTATCTTGTAAATTAACACAACTGTTAACAGTTACCCCTCTTAAAACAACTGCGTACCTTCTGTGCGGAAAGATTTCCGTACTGTCTCCGCAGAATGTTTTTGTACTGCGATCCCCTACAGGCAATAAAAAAGAACCGTGCAAAGACATCTCCAAGTCTGTGCATCGGCTCCCATTGCCCTGCCTCATCCCCGATTGGATGAGGGATCATATACGATTTTTCTTTTTTCCTCCAGAACAACAACGGTGCTGCCTTTTCTCCGGATCACTGCGTCGTTGCCCCTCTTCAGGATTGCCTCAATGGCAGCCCTGGCTTTTTCATCTACTCTTACTTCCATATATACGACTTCTCCTGTTTGTATTTCCGACCAGGGATTATTTCTATATCCGAACAGGATATCGCATCTGATTCAGTTTATCCGACTTAATAACAGGCTGTCTGTGCCGCACCGATCAGACCAGTGTCATGATCGCCTTGACGGCCTCAGCGGTTGTGGTTGCCGGGAACAGCTCATATCCGACATATGCGTCGTAGCCGACTTCTTCGAGGGCCTTGTATACCCTGGGATAATAGATCTCACCGGTGCCGGGCTCATGACGTCCGGGAGCATCTGCAATGTGCACATGGCCGAATGTGTCGCCGTAGTTCCTGATGGTGTCGCAGATGCAGCCTTCGTTGATCTGCATGTG
>ONXK01000218.1 GCA_900321785.1 uncultured Lachnospiraceae bacterium
AGTAAAAGAGAGCGATGTGAAGGGCGCCTACGATGTGATCAGCCTTTCCTCCGCCCTTCCCGCAGTCTGCGGCCGTGTCTGTCCGCAGGAGTCCCAGTGTGAAGGCGTCTGCGTGCGCGGCATCAAGGGCGAAGCCGTCTCTATCGGCAAACTCGAGCGCTATGTTGCGGATACTGCACGCGCTATGGGCATCAAACCCTCCACGGATGCGACTCCCAAGGGCAAAAAAGTCGCGGTCATCGGCTCCGGTCCCTCCGGACTTACCTGCGCAGGAGATCTGGCCCGCATGGGTTACGATGTGACTATTTTTGAGGCACTGCACAAGGCAGGCGGCGTTCTGGTCTACGGTATTCCCGAGTTCCGTCTTCCCAAGGAAGCGGTCGTAGAGAAGGAAATCGAGAACGTCAAGGCACTTGGTGTCAAGATCGAGACCGACTGCATTATCGGAAAGTCCACCACGATCGACGCCCTGATGAAAGAAGAGGGCTTTGACGCCGTATTTATCGGCTCCGGTGCAGGTCTTCCCAAGTTCATGCACATCCCCGGCGAGCAGGCCATGGGTGTCTTCTCCGCAAATGAGTACCTGACCAGACCCACATCGTATACCGCAGAAGTGAAGAGGAGCTTCCCGCAAGGCGTGAGGAAGTCCTGCACGCAAAGGAAGAGGGAATCGTTTTCAACCTTCTCACCAACCCTGTGGAGATCCACGCGGATGAAAACGGCTGGGTCAAGAGCATCACCTGCCTGCGTATGGAACTGGGCGAGCCCGATGAGTCCGGCAGACGCAGACCCGTAGAGATTCCCGGCTCCGAATTCGAGATCGAGTGCGACGCAGTCATCATGTCCCTGGGCACTTCCCCCAACCCCCTGATCGCCGCCACAACCGAAGGACTGGATATCAACCGCCGCAAATGTATCGTAGCAGATGACAGCAACGGCCAGACCTCCAAGGAAGGCGTCTTTGCGGGCGGCGACGCTGTCACCGGCGCAGCTACGGTCATCCTGGCCATGGGCGCAGGCAAAGCTGCCGCAAAGGGAATCGACGAATATCTCTCCGGCAAGGCTTGAAAAAGCCAGTAAAGTGAGGGAACACACCTTCTCGGCATACAGTCTCCGGTTTTTGGGGATATGTTTGAATAGAATCGCAAAGCCTCACTGATACAAGGATTAGTAAGCGCCCGCCTGTATAAGGCGGGCGCTTTACATTTTTTATGCTTGCAAGCGGCACAAGCTTTGACTATTTGTATCTATTCAGCACTCCTGGAAAATGGCTCAAAATCTGAACGGGGAGCTTGCTCGTCGGGCAGATTTTGGGCATTTTTCAGGGGCGGGCAAGGCGCGGAGCGCCTCTGAACGCCCCACAGTTCAGAACGCGGAGCGTTCTGAACATGGGGTGCTGAATACTTAGGACTTTTTTATGCTTGCAAGCGGCACAAGCTTTGACTATTATAGGAAAAGCGATATTTCGCTTTGATGATCATTTCCGGAGGTTAATTATATGGAGAAGGAACTGGATTTCAGCGCTGAAATCCAAAGGGACATTTTCGGAATGCAGGATGCGCATGTCCGTAAAATCGAAAAGGAACTGCAGGTAAGTATTGTTTCCCGCAACGGGACTATGAAAGTCGTTGGCGACAAAAATAATGTCGAGGCGGCTGTTGTGCTTTTGGAAGATATGGCGGGACTCTCGGAACACGGCTCGGAAGTCACATCACAGCAGGTGGACTACGCACTGGATATGAAGGGAGATGCGGAGCCCGGCATGCTGCAGAAGATGGACGGGGATATCATCTGCCACACAGTCAGCGGAAAACCCGTTCGTCCCAAGACGGTGGGACAGCAGAAATATATCAATGCGATCCGGGACAACCTGATCGTTTTTGCAAACGGCCCGGCGGGAACCGGCAAGACCTTTCTGGCCATGGCTATGGCCATCACTGCATTCATGAACGGTGAAGTCGAGCGGATCATCCTCACTCGCCCCGCCATCGAAGCGGGCGAGAAACTGGGATTTCTGCCCGGTGATCTGCAGAGTAAGGTCGACCCCTATCTGCGTCCTCTCTACGACGCGCTCTATCAGATCATGGGTGCGGAAAAATTCCAGGCAAATATGGAAAAGGGCCTGATCGAAGTAGCGCCTCTTGCCTACATGCGCGGCCGTACCCTGGACAATGCATATATTATTCTCGATGAGGCACAGAACACCACTCCCGAACAGATGAAAATGTTCCTGACACGTTTCGGTTTCGGCTCACATGCGGTCATCACAGGAGATGCCTCCCAGAAGGACCTGGCACCCGACAGACGATCGGGTCTGGATGTCGCCATGACGGTCTTAAAACATGTCGACGGCATCCGCTTTATCACCCTCGATGCACGCGATGTTGTGCGGCACCCTCTGGTACAGAAGATCGTCAAGGCCTATGAAAACTATGAACTGGCGGCTGCCCGCCGCAGCCGGGAGCGGCAGGAAAAACAGGAGCGCTACGGCGGCGGTTCTGCTGACAGCGAGGGCAGACGGGCACGGTATGAGGGACGCGGCAACCGCGATTCTCATGACCGCTACAAAAGTAAATAATCGGATATTTTGTCGCCTCGAAGCGCAGGGTGCTTCGGGATGGAGATGAATATGATGAAAAATAATGATCTGCGCCACGTGGAATACCCTTCGGAAAGCCCTATTACTGTGGACGGCCTGTCTGCTTCAGACGGCCTGAATGCTTCAGACGGTCTGATTGTTTCCCCATGCGAAAGGCAGAATGAGACAGTGGATGAAGAGGGTACCGGGCCGGTCTATGAGCTGGATGCCGAGATCCAGACAGAGGGCCCTGAGGGCCGCAAATTTGATTTTGATCCTGTGGATACGGCGCAGCAGGTCTGCCGGGCTGTCCTCACAGAGGAAAAATGTCCGTACGACAGCAGTGTCTATCTTCTGGTCACGGATGAAGAAGAAGTGCACCGCATGAACCTGGACTACCGCGGGATCGACAGAACGACAGACGTTCTGTCTTTTCCGGCGCTTCCTTTTGAGACGGAATCGGATTTTTCGGCCGTCGAGCAAAACGAGATGGACTATATCGACCCCGACACCGGCTGTCTGCAGCTGGGCGATATCGTGATCAACGCTTCCCGCGTGTGGGAGCAGGCACAAGAATACGGACACAGTCCCCGCAGGGAATTTGCTTTCCTTGTGGCACACAGCATGCTGCATCTGTGCGGATATGACCACATGACACCACAGGAGAGTGCCCGTATGGAAAAGAAGCAGGAAGAGATCCTGCAGAGCCTTGGCATTACAAGAGACTGACTCCTGGTATTACAAGAGACTGAGTCCTGGTATTATAAAAGACTGAGCCTCGGCATTACAAGAGACTGATTTGAACACAGGGCTGTTTGTGTCGGAGCTCCACAGACAGCACTGCCGGCAGACGAAAGCATGTCTGCCCCGTCGGGCAGAGCGCTCCGGAATGGAGATTACGATGAAAAATACCGGCAGAAGGATCGCGGTGATCGGCGGCGGCGCATCCGGCTGCATGGCCATACAAGGAATGGTAAGGGAGAAGCGGTTCTTTCTTTTATTCATGATTTCTCCCAGGAGGATCTGATCCGTTTTTTCAAGGAACAGGGTGTCCCCGTACACGACCGTGACAAATATGTTTATCCCCGCACGGATCAGGCGGAAACGATTGCCAGGGCGCTGGAGAATTGTCTTCGGGATCTGGGCGTAAAGGTTGTGACTGACTGTACAGTGGATGCGGTCGAGGACAGCACCGAAAGCAGGGAAGACCAGGGATTCCGCATCCGCTATAGGCAGATCACTTGCGAAAAAACGGCAAATCCCTCGAAAAAAAAGAACAGAGTGCCGACAGCAAAGGGCGGCGCAAAAAAAGCCGTCAGGACCTCCGCAGTGTCCGGTATATTTGACTGCAGTGCCGTGATCCTCTGTACAGGAGGCATGGCCGGACCCTCCTTTGGCTGCAGCGGCGACGGATATCGTCTGGCGCGCAGTTTTTCGCACAGTATCGTCAGCCCCCTTCCTGCACTGACACGTCTGGAATGTGACAGCCCGGTTCTCAAACGGGCTGCGGGAGTCCGCTGTCACGCCTCGATTACACTGTTTGAGGATCTAAACCATGAGGAAGGTCAGAATCATCCGGATAATCAGAATCATCCGGATGTTCAGGATGGTCAGGGCTATCATGATGGACAGGGCGATCAGGATGGTCAGGGCAATCAGGATTATCAGGGTAAGAGCGGCACCCGCGGACAAATGCGCCGGATCGCCTGTGAAGACGGTGAGCTGCAGATCACACAGAACAGCATCTCGGGAATTCCTGTCTTTCAGCTCAGCGGTGAGGCAGCAAGGCTTCTGGATTGCGGCAGGAGAGTGCGCGTGCAGATCAATTTTCTGCCGGAATTCTCAGAAGAGGAATTTGACAAAGAGACCGCCTTTCGGCTGCAGATCGACCGCAACAGGATGCTGGGGGATCTCCTGCTGGGACTTGCCCACAGAAAAGTTATCGACCTGATCCTGGCAGAGGAAGGG
This sequence comes from uncultured Lachnospiraceae bacterium, assembly GCA_900321785.1. Lineage (GTDB taxonomy): Bacteria > Bacillota > Clostridia > Lachnospirales > Lachnospiraceae > CAG-791. Next base: position 4,547 of record ONXK01000218.1, read on the forward strand.
CTGCAGGCAGAGATGAAGGCTGCACGGCTTTCCGAAAACCGGCTCCGATCGATCATATACAGGTTCAGGAAGTTTGAGACAGGGATCACAGGGACCGGCGGATTTGACCATGCCCAGGTCACCGCGGGCGGCGTACCCCTTGAAGAGATGGATGCTTCTTTTGCCTCAAAGAAACGTGCCGGCCTCTATTTTGCGGGAGAACTTATCGATGTGGATGGACGCTGCGGCGGCTACAATCTGCAGTGGGCCATGACCAGCGGCGTGCTGGCCGGGCGTGCAGCCGGCCGTTATGTCTCGGATAAAAACGACGGCTGATCACTTTTCAGCTTAAGTGCGGCATAAGATTAGAAAGACTGTTCTTTTTTTACAAAAAGTATCATATAAAGAATATCATTTCAAAAATATCCTCTGCCTGCGAAGGGCAATGAATCGGAAACAGAGTTTAAAACAATCGGAAATATATGATCAGAATCTCACAGCTCAAGCTTCCCTGCGGATATACAGAGGGAGCGCTGGAAAATAAAATCAGAAAGACACTGCGGATACAGGACCGTCCCCTTCACTTTACGATCGTGCGCCATTCTGTCGATGCGCGCAAAAAGCCCCTGCTTTTCGATATGTATACGGTGGATGTGGATACAAAGCTCAGTCCAAAGGAGGAAGCTTCGCTTCTGCGGCGTCTGAAGAACAAAAATATCACACCGGCTCCCCGGGACCAATACAGGTTCCCGGATCCGGGAAGCCGGATACTGCCGCACCGGCCTGTTGTCATCGGTGCGGGTCCTGCCGGTCTGTTCTGCGCCCTGTTTCTGGCGGAACACGGCTATCGTCCCCTTGTCATTGAACGGGGCCGAAGAATGGAAGAGCGGACCGGGGACGTGGAAAGCTTCTGGAAAACCGGCCTTTTGGACCCCGCTTCGAACGTACAGTTCGGCGAGGGCGGCGCAGGGACTTTTTCGGACGGAAAACTCAATACACAGATCAACGACAAGACCGGACGTTCCGCCAGGGTGCTTCCCCCGGATCCGCGAAAGAATCGAGCGGGCAGGCGGAGAAGTGCGGTTTGAAACCGTCTGCACCGGTTTTACTTTTGACAGTGCGTCTGCTGTTACCGGAGGCAGGAAGCTGACCGGTATTAAGCTGCGCCCGGCATATGAAGCAGAGCAAAATACAGGCCTCAGAGTTCCTGATGCAAAGCAAAATACAGATGTTCCGGTTTCCGACGCAGAGAACAAAACAGATGAGCGGCTCCCTGAACAGTGGATTCCTGCGGAGGTTGTCGTTCTGGCGATCG
>ONXK01000216.1 GCA_900321785.1 uncultured Lachnospiraceae bacterium
CGGATCAGTCTCCTCTTTACTGCCTGCGGAATCTGCCACACTACCCGTATCCGAAGGCACGGGGGGCGTTGGAGCCGGATCCGGATTCAGTAGTCTGAGCGCGACGAAAAAGACCAGGATGAGAACAGCTGCCGCTGCGATCATCACATATTTTTTATTATTATTGTCCGTAGGGAAACCATCATTCTCTCCCCCGGAGAGACCGATGCTTACGTCCTTATTGAGAAGAGCAGATCTTAGTTCCTGAATGGTCTGGATCCTGTCTTTTCCATAGATTTCCAGACCCTTGAGGAGCCCTTTCTCCTGTGAATCAGAGATCTTCACGCCCTGCGAAGAAGGAGGGATCAGTTTTTCGTCCCCGGTCAGCCTGGCAAAAGGTGCCGGAGGGACCGAGCCCGTAAGCATCTCATATAAAGTCGCACACAGGGCGTAAATATCTGTATAGGTCCCCTGGTGCATGTCAGGCGTCTGCTGCTCGATCGGTGAGTATCCCTTTTTATAGACCGCCGACATTGTTGAAAGCGTCATTGTCTCCGGGGTAATATCCATAACCGCGCCAAAGTCCAGCAGCTTTACATTCCCGTTGGGCAAAACCATGATGTTGGTCGGGCTGATGTCTCTGTGGATCAGCCCTGCATCGTGGATCTTTTCCAGGGCATCCATGACAGGCGATATGATCGCCATCGCGGCTTCCATTGTGAATCGGCCGTGTTGGCGCATATGGCTCTTCAGATTCCGGCCATCCACATACTCCATGATAATGTAAGCGGTGTTATTTTCCGTAAAAATATCATGTACGGAGATGAAATTGTCCTGCCCCGCAAACTTTGCCATATTCCGGGCTTCCTTGAGGAAGTTCCGGATTCCCTGTTCATACATGGAGCGCAGGGAGGTATTGCAGGTCACATTTTTTGTATGCCCGGACGCTCTGTCCGCTACATGCATGGGGAAATACTCTTTAATGGCGATCTTCCTCTGCAGCTTGAGGTCTGTTCCCTCATAAGTAATGCCGAAGCCGCCCTGCCCCAGGACCCTGTTGATCCTGTATTTTCCCTGCAGTACTGTTCCCTCTTGCAGAAACTGGGATTCGGATTCGTCAAATAAGGGAGAAGTTTTTCCCTGTGTGATATATTCTGAAGTCAGATCGGAGGCAGAAAGGTTTGCTGCCGGCTTCGTCGAGAGTTCTCCGGAAGTATTTTTATAAAAACTCTGCTCCTCGTTTTTCTTTTCCATGTCTTTCTCCCTTGCTTTAGCGATCGTGCAATGAGATAATCATATTATACTACGATTCGGATATTCATACGAGTTTTCCTGCGGGACATGCATCCGTGCCGGATCCACGCAGAATCGTACCGGAACCGCGTTGTATCTATTCCGGCTCCGTGCCGGGTCCGAGTCCTGAACATCTTCAAAAAATATTTTATTACGTGTGACATTAGTGTGACAATGCCTTTGTTATACTGACGATGTCAAATGAAACAAAGCACCGCTGACAGGCCGCAGACAAAAGCCTGGCAGATGAAAAAGACAAATAAACAAATCAACCGGAATATCAAAAAACAGAAGGAGAATAAAGAAATGACTAACGAATTCGAGAAGAACAATATGGCAGCTATGAACGAGCAGGAACTTGAGGAAGTCACAGGCGGCAAGAACGCTCTTTCCTCCCACGGCAGACCCTCCAAGAACTACAGGAAGGTCAAAGGCCTGAGCTCCGGCTATCTTGCACTGAGATCTGCTCCCTGCTATGATTCCCGCAACGAGATCGGCAAACTCTACAACGGCGACAAAGTTATCCTTAAGAGTGATACAATATACGTCAAAGATGATTTCAACAAGAACGATTCCACCCCTTATGTCTACGTTCATGCATGCGACCTGAACATGGACGGCTGGGTAAACAAAAGTTTCCTGCATCACTGCTGATGACCGGCTGAAGCCGACCGCACTGCGCGGTAAATAATAAAAAGAATCTAATAAAAAGAATCATTAAAAAGATCCAAAGCCCTTACGAGAACAAAAAGATTCTCGTAAGGGCTTTGTTTATTTGGCCTTAAATATGTGGGAAAACAGGACGGACTATCGTCCTTCTGTCTTCATTATGCCTTGCCGGCGCTGCCAAGGACATTTTTGATCTTATGAGCAACCATGTCTTTTACGGCCTGCCTTGCAGGTTTCAGATACTGTCTGGGATCAAAGTGATCAGGGTGCTCTGCAAAGTACTTTCTGATATTGCCGGTCATAGCCAGTCTGATATCGGAGTCGATGTTGATCTTGCAGACGGAAAGCTCAGCTGCGTGACGAAGTTCATATTCCGGAATACCGATCGCATCGGGCATATTGCCGCCGTAGGCATTTACCATCGCGACGAATTCCTGCGGAACAGAGGAAGATCCGTGCAGGACGATCGGGAAGCCGGGGAGTCTCCTGGAGACCTCCTCAAGAACGTCGAAGCGAAGCGGCGGGGGAACCAGGATGCCGTCCGCATTGCGGGTGCACTGCTCCGGTTTGAACTTATAAGCTCCGTGAGAGGTTCCGATGGCGATCGCCAGGGAATCGCAGCCTGTCCTTGTCACGAATTCCTCAACCTCTTCAGGACGGGTGTAGCTGGCCTTGCCGGCTTCCACCACGACTTCGTCTTCTACGCCTTCCAGCGTACCAAGCTCGGCTTCGACCACAACACCGTGCGCATGCGCATACTCAACAACCTGTTTGGTGAGCGCGATGTTGTCTTCGAAGGACTTGGAGGAGGCATCGATCATGACCGATGTGAAACCACCGTCGATGCAGTTTTTGCACAGTTCAAAAGTGTCGCCATGATCCAGATGCAGAGCAATCGGGATCTCAGGGTTCTCGATGATCGCAGCTTCAACCAGCTTTACCAGATAGGTGTGATTTGCATAGGCACGGGCACCCTTGGAAACCTGGAGGATCACGGGGCTCTTCAGTTCGCCTGCAGCTTCTGTGATACCCTGCACAATCTCCATGTTATTCACATTGAAGGCGCCGACTGCGTAGCCGCCATCATACGCTTTACGGAACATCTCTGTTGTTGTTACTAATGCCATAATCCTTCTCCTTTACTTTATCAAAGCGGTTTATGAGCCAATAGGAACACGTCTTTTTTTGTTCCACAGTACTATTATACATTACCTGTCATAAATGGTCGATAAAATTTCGTGCATCAGC
>ONXK01000214.1 GCA_900321785.1 uncultured Lachnospiraceae bacterium
CTACGTAAAATTCAATTTCATATTCGGGTTTTTCATTGTTATCATTATCAAGTTTGGCGCTGGAAAATCGAACCTGATCTGCAGTAAAGCCTGCGTGATCAAGGGCTGTCTGTTTTGCCTGGTCTACACTGATATAGGTGGCTGTACCGCTCTTTTGGGCAGATTCTGTATTCTGCGTTCCCGCAGAGTTTTTAACCTCTTCTGCCTTCTGGTCATCTTTCTGAGAAACCTTCTGATAGTTTTTCTGAGCTGTTATTTCTGCTGTGTTTACATCCTTTTCGCTGTTGGCAGACTTGCCGGCATCTGTAGCTGTGTTTTGTTGATCATCCCGGTCAGCGGTTTCCTTCCTGTCTGCCGTTCCTGCAACGGTCTTTTGTTCTACCTCTTTTTCCAAAACTACTCCGTCTTCAGCTCTAATCGTATACTCGTATTCAGTATTTTCTACATAGAATTTAATATCATATACGTATTTGCCTTTGTCGTTTTCCAGTTCGCTTGTCATGCCTGTGACTTCTTCTTCCTGAACACCTGCATCAAGAATGGCAAAGTCTTCTGCTGTCTGTTCATCAATTAGTTTGTTCTTTTTTACGGCATTTCCGGCATATGCCGTCCCGGCTATGACACATGTAAGAAGAAGTGCGGAAAGGCCTCCGACAGTGAAACGAGAAATATTATTATTCATCATAATCTCCTTTCCGGAGCACTCTGCTCGACGAGACGAAAAGAAATCCGCGAGTGCGGTTTGCTCTTCTGCCATCAGGGCTATTTGTGGGGCTCCGACACAAATAGCTTTCTTTATCCTGGTGCCATTTTATATAAGTATTATTAAAGGATAGTTAGAGAATCGGAAGATTAAGAGAAAAAATTGTTCCGGAGCTGTTTTCCTCAACAGAGCTTGTGGCGGTGATCTCTCCATGATGTATATCGACAATCATACGGACCATGGCAAGGCCCAGGCCGGAACCGGGAATGCGGCCCGATTTGCAGGCGCTGCCCCGGTAGAATCTTTCAAAGATATGGGGCAGGTCCTCAGGGGGAATCCCGGGTCCGTTATCGGCGATGAGGCATTGAGCCTTATTGTCGGCTGTACGGTGCAGGGAGACCCTGATGCAGCCATTTTCTTTTCCGTATTTATAGGCGTTGTCAATGAGGTTGCGGACAGCTCGTTCGATCAGCATTTCGTTGGCCATAATGCGTATGCCGCCTTCGATATCTGAAGAAAGAGAATTATTTTTGTAACCAATGAGAGTCATATCATCACAAAGGTTCTTTAAAAATACAGAAAAATCAAGTTCGGACAGGGGGTAATTTTCCGGGCGCAGCTCAAGACGTGTGTAGTCCAGCATAGAACCGATCAGCAGATTCATCTGTTTTCCCTGACGGTGGATCACTTCAAGAGCCTGTCGATACTGTTCCGGGGTTCTTGGTTTTTCCAGAGACAGCTCGGTCTGAGCCATAATGACCGCCATGGGTGTTCTAAGCTCGTGAGAGGCATCCGAGGTGAATTGCTGCTCTGCTTCAAAGGAATGCTCCAACCTGTCCAGCATATTGTTAAAGGCCGCAGCCATGTCATAAAGTTCGGCATCGATGTTTTCGGTCTCCAGACGGCGGTTCAGGTCCTTGCCCTGCGTGATCTCGGAGATGGTCTGTTCAATCCTGCGTACAGGGGAAAGGCTTCGTTTCGCGGTGATCCAGACGCCGGCAATACCGACGATTAAAAGGAATGGCACAAAAATAACCGCTGTGTTAAAAATATCTTTCAGCTGCATTTCTTCCGAGGAGAGCGTCACGATCCCGCGGATCCACAGATCCTCCAGCCCTTCACCTTTCAGCTTTCGGTCATAAATGTACCAGTTGCTTTCCGGAGACGACCGGTATTTATAAATACGTGTGGAGTTAAAGGCTTCGCCCTCCATACTTCTGGCGATGGGATTTTTGCCGTACAGCATGGTTCCGTCGGCGCTGTATAGAGAGCTCTGTACATCGTTTATCTCATCCAGAAAATCATCATCGATCTCAAGCCATCCATTCCCGCTCCGGATTATGATATTATCTGAATCTTTGAGGTCTGCAGAAGGTGATACATCGTGGTATTTGATCTTATCCAGGTTTTCATTGACGGAACTGAGCAGGTATCCTCGAACCGTCTTTTGCAGGATCGACCCGCTGACGATGCGAAAAATGCCAAAAGTCAGTAATTCCAAAGTGATCAGCACGATAAAGGTCCATGTGGCCATCCGCATCGTGATAGATCTTCTCCTGATTATATTCTTCATGTTCCACTTTCCTCTTTGGCAATCCGCATCAGTCAAAATATTCCGCGCTTCGCCTTTCACGGTTCATCCTTGAGCACATAGCCGACACCGCGGACAGTCCGGATGAGCCTGACCGCGTTTTTACCGTCAATCTTCTTTCGCAGGTAACTAATATAGACGTCGACGACATTTGTCCCGCCCTCATAGTCAAAATTCCAGATATGGTTCTCGATCTTCTCGCGGCTCAGCACGATCCCCTTGTTGTACATGAGATATTCCAGAAGCTGATACTCTTTCGCGGAGAGCTCGATCCTTTCGCCGGCTCTGCGGACTTCGTGAGAAGCAATATTCAGCGTCAGGTCAGCCGCTGTCAGAACGTTGTCGATACTGCCATGGGCGGACCTGGTGAGGACTCTGACTCTGGCCATCAATTCCTCCAGAGAAAAGGGTTTTACAAGATAGTCATTTGCGCCGGCATCCAGCCCGCGTACACGGTCCGTAATGGAATCCCGGGCGGTCAGAAAAAGGACCGGCGTCTTCTGGCCGGATCTGCGCAGATGGTCCAGGACTGCAAAACCGTCGGCTTTAGGCATATTGATATCCAGGATTATCAGATCATATTCCGCAGACTTGCAGTAAAAAATTGCCTCCTCACCGTCAAAGCAGCTGTCGACACTGTAGCCTGCATCAGTGAGCTTCATATTCAGAATGTTATTCATATCCATTTCATCTTCGGCAACCAGTACTCTCATTCGTTTTTCCTTCTGTAAAAAAATGTCCATATTCCCCGCACGGAGACACTACCCGCTCGGAGACACCCCGGGTAATCATTTATGATTGTTATAATTCATATCATACAATTATTAACCTGAATTATTCACGAGGGTAGGTCCTGCATAGGATCCCCACCCTCAGACATGTAAACTGGCATTTCAATGGCACGATTTTTCAGGGACAACCCTAAAA
>ONXK01000212.1 GCA_900321785.1 uncultured Lachnospiraceae bacterium
AAGCTCCGCCGCAAGTATCAGGACTATGACGCCCGTATTAAATTCAACATTCCTTCCATGGAAGGCCGCGAAAACCCGGCCTGCCGCTGCGGTGAAGTGCTCCAGGGAAAATGTCTCCCTTCAGACTGCAAAGTTTTCGGCAAAGGCTGTACGCCCGAGCATCCCATCGGCGCCTGCATGGTGTCCGGAGAGGGTGCCTGCTCCGCCTTCTATCTCTATGGCGGAGACCGTTGAGTGAAGCATGATGAAAACAGGGAGCCAAGCGGGCGCGGGACGCGCGAAGCAGTGGTGGTTTTCATCATCCATGTTTGCGGGCAGCTGCCCATGGCCACAAGAATTATAAAACCGGAAAAGAAAAGAGGTAAACATGCAGGATACAGTTACGCTCGCCCACGGGGCCGGCGGCAAACAGACTTCAGAACTGATCGAAAAGGTGTTCAAGGCACATTTTTCAAATCCTTACTTTACACCGGATGATGCTGCCGTGCTGCAGATCCCGGCAGGGAAAATGGCTATGTCGACCGACGGATTCATCGTATCCCCGGCCTTTTTCCCCGGCGGAAATATCGGCAAGCTCTCAATCTGCGGAACGGTCAACGATCTGGCCTGCATGGGCGCACAGCCCATGTATATGACCTGTGCCTTCGTGATCGAAGAAGGCTTCCCCATGGCAAAGCTTGAGGAAATTGCGGCTGCAATGGAAAAAACCGCTGCCGAGGCAGGGGTATGCATCGTTGCGGGCGACACAAAGGTTGCCGGCAAAGGACAGGTGGATGGTGTTTTCATCACCACAACAGCAGTCGGCAGGATCATGGACGGCGTCCAGACCGGCGGCGCTCTCGCCAGACCCGGTGACTGCGTCATTGTCACAGGCGATATCGGACGCCACGGATGTACGATCCTGCTGGCCAGAGATGATTACGGAATCGAAGCGGACGTCACCAGTGACTGTGCTCCCCTCTGGAAGGCTGTGCAGAATACCCTGACTGCAGTGCCGGATATCCACGTCATCCGTGACGCAACCCGCGGCGGCGTTGGTACTGTTCTCTACGAGATCGCCGGCCAGAGCGGTGTAGGATTTTCGCTGGAGGCCGAAAGTATCCCCGTCGAGCCCGGCGTCAAAGGCGTCTGCGGCATGCTGGGACTTGAACCCCTCTACCTTGCCTGTGAGGGACGTCTTGTCATCATAGCTCCCCCGGAGAAAAAGGACCTGATCCTGGAGACCCTTCGTCAGAGCCCTCATACAGAAGGCGCTGCCTGCATAGGCACCGTGACGGCAGACCACCCCGGCCGCGTCGTCCTCAACACCGAGATCGGTGCCCAGACCATCCTTCCCAGACCCGGTAACGAACTCCTGCCCAGAATCTGCTGATGCCGCTTTTGGGGGCCTGGGCGATACCGGCAGGGCATACACCGTCAAGGCTTTTATCGACAGGGCATTTGTCGTCAATGCATTTTTCGGCAGAGCATTTATCGATAGAGCATATACCGGCAGAACACAAGCTTTGACCGGGGCGCAAAACATCGAATTCTTATGAGGACAGCTATCGCATTATTCAGAGGTATTTATGGAAACTCGTGTCGCTGTTATTGCAATCATCATTGAAAAAGAAGAGGCTGCGGAAGGTGTGAACAACATCCTGCACACCTATCGGCGCTATATTATCGGGCGCATGGGGATCCCGTATCGCGAAAAAGCCATCAATATCATCAGTGTCGCTGTGGACGCCCCTGAACCGGAGATTACTGCTATGTCCGGCAAGATCGGCCGCCTGAACGGAGTCAGCACCAAGACGGCATATTCCAAAGTCTGAAGATCCTGCTGAAAAAGGAATGTTTTTATGGTTAAAATAGCATTTTACGGAAAAGGCGGAATCGGCAAATCCACTACCGTTTCCAATATTGCCATTGCCCTGGCGCAAAAAGGACTGAAGGTCATGCAGGTCGGCTGTGATCCCAAGGCGGATTCCACCAGGCTTCTGCGCGCCGGGAAAAAGGATGACATTAAGGAGGATATTTCTGATGCATCCTCCCCTTCCGGTCTTTCTGATATCTCCGAAATGATCCGGAACATCCGGCGCGGAACTTCTTTTTCTGTCATGGATCATATCCGTGCCAGGGAGCCCTTTACACCTGCACAGATCGTCACGACAGGCTATGCAGGTGTTCTCTGCGCAGAGGCCGGCGGTCCCCTTCCGGGACAGGGCTGCGCCGGACGCGCGGTGATCACTGCCCTGGAAAAAATGGAGGAGATCGGGGTTTACGACCTTTATAAACCCGATGTCGTCCTCTACGATGTTCTGGGGGATGTGGTCTGCGGCGGTTTTGCCATGCCCATGCGCAAGGGCTATGCAGACCATGTTTTTGTTCTGACATCCGGAGAGACCATGTCCCTGTATGCGGCGGCCAACATCGGCCTTGCCCTGGAGAATTTTCAGGGGCGGGGATATGCCCGCTTGTCCGGTATCATCCTCAATCGCAGAGACGTACCGGATGAGGATAGAAGAGTTGCAGCCCTGGCTGAGGAACTAGGCGTTTCTGTGACAGGGACCCTTTCCCGCAGCCCCATGGTACTCAGAGCCGAGGAAGAGGGAAAGTGCCTTCTTGCGGCATTCCCGGATTCGGAAATGGCTCAGGAGTACAGGCAGCTTGCCCGGGCTGTTGCGTCAGAGACCTTTCATTTCAGAGGATAAATCATGCTTCGCAGAATTAAACCGGATACCCGGGTTGAAGAAACAGATGCGGCCGTAAAGATCGCGGATGCCTCTTTTCCTGTTCCATTTGGCCACAGACTTGAATTCAATGCTCCTGTACACGGCACATGGAACATTGTGCACATCGGCATGCTGGTGCCGCAATGTCATCAGATCTATGTCTGCGCGGACAACTGCATGCGCGGCGTAGTCCTGACAGCTGCGGAAATGGGAGCTGACGACCGTTTTTCCAGTGTCCTTCTGGAAGAGGACGATCTGTATGACCAGAACCTGGAGACGATCACCATCGAAGGAGTCAGCGACATCATCCGCCGCCTTCCCGTCCGCCCCCGCGCTGTGGCGGTCTTTCTGGTGTGCCTGCATCACTTTGTCGGCACAGATGCATCTTATGTCTATAAGACCCTGGAGGAGCGGTTTCCGGATATTGATTTTATACGCGGCTGGATGGATCCGGTCATGCAGAAGACAGGGCTGACGCCGGAACAGAAGCTCAAAGAAGCCATGTACCGCCCGATCCGCCCCCTTCCCGTCGATCCGAAACTGGTCTGCGTTTTAGG
>ONXK01000209.1 GCA_900321785.1 uncultured Lachnospiraceae bacterium
TGAGATCATGCTCGCCAACACGCCGGCCTGTTTTGAACCATCTCTTGATTATGTCGTCACCAAGATGCCCCGTTTCCCCTTTGACAAATTTACCAGGCCAGACACCGGCGAGATCGATAACACCCTTTCCACACAGATGAAAGCGACAGGAGAGGTCATGAGCATCGGGCGCACCATGGAGGAGAGCCTGCTCAAGGCTGTCCGTTCCCTGGAAACCGGCCATATGCATTTGTACGACTCCAAATTTGACAGCATGGATGCCGGTGAAATCATGGATTATATCCGGGAAGGCCGGGAGGACCGCGTCTTTGCCATCGCGGAGCTTTTCCGCAGGGCACAGGCTATGGAAGAGCAGAAACATGATCAGAAACAGGAGCGGCAGGGGAAGGAACGAAAGCAGGAACGAAAGCAGGAACGGCAGCAGAACCAAGATCAGGAACAACAGGTCAGGAAAATGACAGAGAAGATCCGGCTGGCAACCGGCATGGATCCTCTGTTCCTTCGTGTGTTCAGAAACATTGTCCGGGAGGAAAAGGAAATCCGGGATCATCCCGAAGATACAAAAGTGCTGCGGCAAGCCAAGAGGATGGGCTTTTCAGACGCCGCCATCGGGTATTTCTGGGGAATGCAGGAGAAGGAAGTTTTTGCCCTGCGGCAGGAGAAAGGGATTCTTCCGGTCTATAAGATGATCGACACCTGCGCCTCGGAATTTGACAGCTACGTGCCCTATTTCTATTCCACCTACGAGGAGGAAAACGAGGCCTTCCCGACTTCCGGAAAAGATCTGATCGGACAAAATCTGACAGGAAAAGATCTAACAGGAAAAGATCTGGCAGGACAAGATCTTACAGGACAAGAATCGACAGGAAAAAGACTGGCCGGAAAATATCTGACAGGAAAAGAACTGACAGGAAAAGTTCTGACCGGACACAGCGAATCATTCGATGCAGGGACAGCCGGGAAAAAGAAAGTCATCGTTCTGGGCTCCGGCCCCATCCGGATCGGCCAGGGTGTGGAGTTTGACTATTCCACGGTTCACGCCGTTCAGACCCTGCAGCGGGCGGGCTATGAGGCTATTATTATCAACAACAATCCGGAGACCGTGTCCACGGATTATACCTGCTCGGACAAACTGTATTTTGAGCCCTTATGCGTGGAAGATGTTATGAACATCATTGTCATGGAAAAGCCGGAGGGCGTCATTGCCACGCTGGGGGGACAGACGGCCGTCAACCTGGCAGAGCCCCTCTGTGACGCCATCGAGCGGGCGGAGAACCGGGATGCCTTCGAAAAGCTCCTGGAGGATCTGGAGATCCCCCAGCCCAAAGGGCAGGCCGTGACCTCGGTGGAAGAGGGCGTCAGGGCAGCCCGGGAGATCGGCTATCCCGTGCTGGTGCGCCCCAGTTTCGTCCTGGGGGGACGGGCCATGCAGATCGTCGGCAAGGAAGAGGAGATGCACGAATACCTGCGAAACGCCGTGGAGATTGACGAGGACAAGCCGGTCCTGGTGGACAAATATATCCGGGGCAGGGAAGTCGAGATCGACGCCATCTGTGACGGCGAGACTGTTTTTGTTCCCGGCATCATGGAGCTGGTCGAGCGGACCGGCGTGCACTCCGGAGACTCCATCAGTGTCTACCCGCCCCGCAGTCTTCCTAAAGAGGTCAAAAAGACCATCCTTACCTATGCCCGCAAACTGGGCATGGGAATCGGCATTCGGGGACTATTCAATATTCAGTTTATTGTTGATGAGAAAAACGATGTCTATATCATCGAGGTCAATCCCCGCTCTTCCCGCACAGTGCCCTTTTTGTCCAAGGCGACCGGATACAGCCTGGCGGACATGGCTACTCTGGTCAGCCTGGGAATCACTTTGCGCCAGCAGGGGATCACAGAGGAACGCTGCGAGGGCAGGGGTTTTTCCAACAGCAGCTTCGTTGGAGATCCTGAGGCTGGAAACGGAGGGAAAACAGCCCTCTATCCGCCTGAAAAATCCCGCTATTATGTCAAAGTCCCTGCCTTTTCCTTCTCCAAACTTCACGGTATGGACGCCTATCTGTCCCCGGAGATGAAATCGACCGGGGAGGCGATCGGTTATGACAAAAAGCTCCACAGAGCCATGTACAAGGCCATGATCGCCTCGGGTATGCGGCTGCGCAGTTACGGGACCGTCCTGGTGAGCGTTGCGGATGAGGACAAGCTGGAGACCATTCCGCTCATTCAGCGCTTCTATGATATGGGCTTCAACATCGAGGCAACCAGTCTGACCGGGGAATACCTGAGGAGGGCCGGCATCCGCACCCGCATCCGCCGCAAGCCCAGTGAGGGCAGCGCGGAGATCCTGGACTCTATCCGGGCAGGCTATGTGAGCTATGTGATCAATACCCGCGCCATTCTGTCCGGCGTTCATTACGGGGACGGCATCCTGATCCGGGACTGCGCCGCACAGAACAACGCCGTTATGCTGACTTCCCTGGACACCGTCCGCATGCTGCTGGATGTGCTCGAGGAAATGACCATGGGGATCTCAACCATCGATGCAGGGTGAGTGCTTCCCAGTGCCCCTATCCGTCTGGAAATGTTTAAAAAGACATAATTGACTAAACATTAATGCAATAATAACAATTGACGGTGTATTTGCAGACGTGCTATATTTCAACCATTATTTATTGGTTTTTAAGAGCCTGCTGATTATCAGATTATTGTTGACGATCAGACAACAGTTGGTTATCAGAAAATCATTTATTTTTCAGGAGATACATTATGACCCCCTCCATCCGCAAGGCAGACAACTACAGCTTTTGGTTTAACTTTACCTTTTACTTTACTGGCGCTGACAGTAAGGTTAATTGTTATGCTGAAAATGTGAGCAGAGGTTAGGCCGAAAAAGGCGGACATTCGGAAATCACAGAGAGGTGTAGCATTTAACTTTGCTGCAGCTCTCTTTTTTATATATATTTTCCGCTTGTTCGTTTTCAAGGCCATGAATACAGCATATGTCATTGGAGCAGTACATAGCGGAAAGCAATATTACAAAAATGTCAGGAGGACAAAAAGATGAATTTACCCTTATGTATTGTGTTGCTGTATGTTGTGCTGCTGTTTGCGGTGAGTTTCTATGTCTCCCACAAGCAGAGAAATAATAAGGAGTCGCTGCTGCTCTATAAAGGGCAGAACAACACCCTGATCGTTGCTGCAAGTGTGGCGGGGCTGGCCATTGGCGGGGCTTCCACGATCGGCATTTCTGAAAATGCCTTTGCCGCAGGCCTGTCTGCAGGCTGGTACGATACGGCTTGGGCGATCGGCGCTGTGATTGCCGGACTGTTTGTGGTAGACAGGCTCCGCCGGGGCAATTATGACACGATCAGCGATCTGATCGGTGATCTGTACGGAAGCAGGACAAGGATCCTCATGGTCATAACCATGTGTCTGATCCAATCCGGCATTATCGCGCTTCAGTATAAAGCCGGCGGTTCTATCCTGGCGGCGCTTCTTCCCAAAGTATTCACAGTCCAGTCCGGAACCTTTTTCTCTTTCGTGATCTTCGTACTGGTTGCGGCGATCGGAGGAATGGGCAGTGTCACGCTCACCAATGTTTTAAACATCATTCTGATCTATGTGGGCGTCATTTCCGCGACCCTGATCGTCCTTTTACAGAGAGGCGGACTGCAGGCGGTAAGGGCTATGGAGGCCGCAGAGCCGCAGATGCATTATCTGAGCCCCACTGCAGGAATGGGGTGGATCGGCATCGCAAGCTGGATCATCGTGCTGATCGGTACGACCAGTTCTGTGCAGGGCGTCGTACAGATCGGACTTACCGGAAAGGATGACAGGGCGTCAAAAAGAGGATATTTGCTGGGGGCTCTGCTCATGATCCCGATCGGATTTATCTGTGCGCTTCTGGGCGTGGCTGCCAAGGCCCTGATGCCGGGAGCAGATGCGGCGACCGCACTCCCGCAGATCCTGATGGATATGCCGCCTTTACTGGCAGGAATCACACTTTCAGGATTATGGGCAGCCGATATGGGCACGGGCTGTTCCATGGTCGTGGGTCTGGCCACAACCATCCGGGCAGATATCCTGGACAGGACAGAGACCGGAAAGAGGCTGACAAAAGAGAAAAAGGGCGTAAATACCGTCATCATCGTGCTCAGCGGCATCATTACTTATGTCGTGGCAACCCAGATGGGCACGATTCTGGGAGCCCTGCAGAAGGCACTTTCCTTATCGATCGGAATTGCCTTCATGGTACTGTTCGGATTACTGGCCCCCGGATTCGCCTCGAAAAAGGCAGGCTTCATTACCACGATCGTGGCGATCATCGGGCTTGTCCTGTGGAATCTGCTGCCCTCGCTTGCAGGCGTATTCCCGAGTGTTGCCTTCTTCATGCTGGCCCTGTGCGCCGTTACCTTCCTTGGCTTATCTG
>ONXK01000208.1 GCA_900321785.1 uncultured Lachnospiraceae bacterium
GCCTTTGTCGGCAGCCAGGAGCTCGCCAAGACCACTCTGTTTGAGATCCTTATGGGCAACATGGAGCCCGATGAAGGGACCTACAAATGGGGCATCACCACCAGCCAGGCATATTTCTGCAAGGATAACACAAAGGAGTTTGATTCCAACCTGACCATTACCGAGTGGCTGACCGGCTTCTCTCCGATCAAGGACGTCACCTATGTCCGCGGTTTCCTGGGGCGTATGCTCTTTGCCGGTGAGGACGGCGTCAAGCATGTCAATATCCTCTCCGGCGGTGAGAAGGTCCGCTGCCAGCTCTCCAAGATGATGATCAGCGGTGCCAACTGCCTGATCTTCGACGAGCCCACCAACCATCTCGATATGGAATCCATCTCCGCCCTCAACGAAGGCATGATGCGTTTCCCCGGTGTAGAGCTCTTTGCCTGCCGTGACCATCAGGTCGTGCAGACCACTGCCAACCGCATCATCGAGATCCTGCCCGACGGCTCCATCATTGACAAGGTTTCCACCTACGATGATTATCTTGAGAACAATGCGGATGCAAGAAAGCGCACCGTCTACGTTGCTTCCAGAGACGAGGACATGAACTGATCCTGGATCTTAAATCCGAAAAATCATTTTTATATCAAAGATCAAGACAGTTCCATAAATGATCAAAACAACCTTTTAAACAATCAAAACAGCCCCGCTGCAGGTTATCCCGATCGGTACCTAACAGCGGGGCTGTTCCTGTATTCTATTCTTTATCGAGTAAGACCTGCAAACAGAGCAAGACTGGCATACGAGTCCTGCCTGCGCTGATCCCGGAAATTATTCGGCCGGCTCCGGAGCTGTCTCGGCAGCTTCTCTGGGTAGGTTCCGTCCGGCTTCAGTACCTGTGCCTTGACAGTGTCGTCCAGTTCCACCTCAAGGATATGGATGACCTTTTCCATGATCTCACGGTCCTCAATGGGGAAGAGGATCTCCACGCGGCGGTCCAGGTTGCGGGGCATCCAGTCCGCGCTGGCGGCATAGACTTCGGGGCGTCCGCCGTTTTCAAAATAAAAAATACGGCTGTGCTCGAGGAAGTTGCCGACGATGGAACGAACGTGGATATTCTCGCTTACACCGGGGATGCCAACCTTGAGGCAGCAGATGCCGCGCACAATGAGGTCGATCCGGACACCTGCCGCACTGGCTTCATAGAGAGCTTCCATGATATCCGGATCGCACAGGGAGTTCATTTTGGCACGGATCCAGCCCTTCTCTCCCCTGCGGACATGTTCAGCCTCGCGGTTGATCAGGTAGAGGAAACGGTCCTTGAGCCAGAGCGGTGCAAGTGCAAGGCGGTTCCAGTAGCGGGGTTCCGAATAGCCCGACAGCATATTGAAGGCGCTGGTCGCGTCCTCCCCGATGTCATCACGGCAGGTCATCAGTCCGATGTCTGTGTAGATCCTGGCTGTGGTGTCATTGTAGTTTCCGGTCGCCAGATGCACGTAACGGCGGATGCCGTCGTCTTCACGGCGGACGACCAGAGTGATCTTGCTGTGTGTCTTGAGTCCTGCCAGACCATAGATGACGTGGCAGCCCGCATGCTCAAGCTTACGCGCCCAGACAATGTTATTTTCCTCGTCGAAACGGGCTTTGAGTTCGACCAGGACTGTAACCTGCTTGCCGTTTTCAGCCGCCTTTGCCAGGGCAGCGATGATGGGCGAATTGCCGCTCACACGGTAGAGAGTCTGTTTGATGGCCAGGACCTGGGGGTCACTTGCGGCCTGGGCAACAAAGTTGACGACCGGCTGGAAGGTCTGGTAGGGGTGATGCATGAAAATATCGCCCTTGCGGATCTGTTCGAAAATATCACATCCGGCAGGCAGACGCGGGATCTCCTGCGGCTTGGCATAGCGGGTTTCCCGCAGCCACTCGAATCCGTCCAGACCATACAGCTTCATCAGGAAAGTCAGATCAAGAGGTCCATCGATCTTGAAGACCTTTTCATCTGTCACTTCGAATTCCTTCTGCAGGAAGTTGAGGAGCCTGGAATCCATGCCGTTTGCCACCTCCAGACGGATGGCATAGCCCCTCTGTCTCTTTTTGAGCTGCTTCTCGATTTCTTTGAGAAGATCGGATGCGTCGTCCTCATCGATCGTCAGGTCCGCATTTCTGGTGACACGGTAAGGATAGGCGCACACGACATTGTAATTAAGGAAGAGGCTGTCAAGATGATGGCGGATGATCTCCTCAAGGAAGATCACACGGCGCTTGTCAGATTCGGGCAGTTCCAGGATGCGGGGAAGCACGGCAGGTACCTGTACAGTCGCGTACTGGAATTTTTCCTTGCTGCCCTTTGCGCCTTTTGCCTCTTTGGAGGATTTGGACTCTTTGCCCTCTTTCGGGGCCTTGGGCTCTTTGTCGCGGATTGCTTTGGCCGCCTCCTTCAGGGCTTTAAGCTCCTTGGCTTCCTCGATCATGACCTTGAGTTCCGCCGCGTCGCGGGCTGCCCGCAGGGCTTTCGCCTCCTTGGACTCCTTGACGGGCTTTTTGGGCTTGCGCAGGTAGCCCGGGATACCCTGACCTGTGCCTTCTATACGGGTCAGAAGCGCGCAGATATTCAGGCTCTTATTGCTGATCAGCGGGAAGGGCCGCGAATTGTCGACTGCCATGGGCGTCAGTACAGGGAAAACTTCACTTTCGAAGTACTCGTCCACGAAGACGCGCTCCTCAGCAGTCAGGTCATCATATTTCTGAACGATCTCCAGTCCGTTTTCACGAAGTCCCGGAAGAAGCTGGTGATTGTACGTATAGTACTGACGCTGCATAAAACTGTGGGCGTCCTGAATGATCAGGTTCAGCTGTTCCGCAGGCGTCAGTCCTGCGATATCCCGTTTTTTGGATCCCGCATTGACCATGTCCTGCAGGGATGCGATCCTGACCATGAAAAATTCATCCAGGTTGGATGCGGTGATGCTCAGGAATTTGAGCCTCTCAAAAAGCGGATTATCCTTGTTTCTGGCTTCGCTGAGGCAGCGGCGGTCAAACTGGAGCCAGCTCAGCTCGCGGTTCTGATAATATTTGGGATTAGAATATAAATCTTTCTGCTCTGCCATGTTTTTCTCCTGTATATCCCTTTTCTCCTGTAAATCCTACTCTTCTGAATCTGCCTTCTCCCGTAACCACCCTGAACAGGACGATTGCCGGAAGTCTTTTTTTCAAGACTCGCCTGCCTTACCGTTTCTTCTGTTTGATCACCGGACGTATACCGAACACTTCCTCAAAGAAATCGGCTCGATTGCTGAAAAGACCTTTTTCGAGGGAAATATCCACTCCCGTCTCTACCATGATGAACATCTTGCCGTCCTGGTTGCGGATCTGCAGATCGTCAAATTTCTGCTGATGAGAGCGGTCCAGGGCATTGGCCACCCGAAGGATCGCAGTCAGGCGGGCTATGGTCAGCAGGTCCTCTTCCGCAAGTGTGGCTTCCTCCGCAAGGAGTTTATTATAGGAGTATTTTTCCTGATTGAAACGGACCACACAGGCGACGATTTCCTGTTCAATTCCGGAAATGCCGATGATCTCCGTGGATTTGATAATATTGTAAGCACATTCGGAGAATTCCGTCATGCTGATATATTTTCCGCAGTCGTAGAGGGTCGATGCGATCCTCAACAGCAGCTTCTCCCTGTTCCCCATTCCATGCAGCTTCTTTGTACTCTCAAAAATCTTCAGAGCGATCCTGCCGATGGTCCTGGACCGGTCTTCGCTGCCCTTGTAACGGCGGTTGATATTCTCCACACATGCCAGAATATCCTGTTCAAAGTCATGCGCTGCCTTGAGATATCTGCGCTTTTCGGCAAATTCATAGACAATACCGTCGCACAGTGTGACACAGGGAAACCACAGCAGCTCAGCCTTCATCTTTTCCGCGATACAGCGCATCACGATGCAGGAAATACGAAGGAGCGGCACGTTGTCATCTTCAATGCCCAGCTGCTGGGCAAGGTCCGTGCGGTTGTACTTTTCGAGATCTGTCATGAAATGCACGAAATCCGAAACAGAAACAAACTCACCGCTCTTCCTGACTTTTTCCGGGGTGTCCGTCATCTTTGACTGGAAGTCTATTTTGCTCTTTCTTACCACTTCGGAAATATAGTCATCTAC
>ONXK01000207.1 GCA_900321785.1 uncultured Lachnospiraceae bacterium
TCTGAGCAGACCATCGAAGAAAAGGGCGTCGTGAGTGAAGAAGTCGCAATTCAGATGGCAGTCGGCACTGCGCGCGCCAACGGGGCAGAGGTCGGCGTAGGGATCACCGGCGTGGCAGGACCCACGGGTGGAACGCCCAACAAACCTGTCGGCATGGTCTGCTTTGGTTTTTACATTGACGGAAAGACCATGACCGCCACAAAGAAATTCGGAGACCTGGGAAGAGACGCGGTCCGTATTGCCAGTGTGGAATACGTCTATACCTTCCTCGCCACAATGCTGCCTCGTGTTACGGGGATGAAGTTTAAAATCTGACAGAGTTTTCTTTCGGCAAAAATGGTTGGATGACAAAGTTATTTGCCGAATGGGATACGCAGGTGCCTGCGAATATTACACCGCAGGTTATCAAAATGGCATAAAGCACTGTTGTGTGCTTTCGCGGAGGACTGCGGGCTCACACAGGAGCAGGCCTGCGGCATCGGGGCCAACTTTGGCCACGGCATGAAGATGGCCGGGACCTGCGGTGCTGTCACCAGCGCCCTCATGGTCCTGGGATTGAAGGGAATCGATGACGGGCCGACAATCGCCGCATTTCAGCGGGCGATCCGGGATAACCATGACGGATGTCTTGACTGCGCCGACCTGCTGCGTATGAACAAGGAGAGAGGCGGAGAGAGAAAGCCGCACTGCGACGGCATGGTCTACGAGGCCGCAGAACTGGTGGAAAAGATTCTGGAGGAGAGAGGAAAAGAGGCCTGATTTTGTCTAAAAAAGTGCTGAAGGTCCTGCTGATCACAGGTCCCCTTCAGCACTTTTTCTCCGGGTTGGTGAAAAGGCGTTGTTACAAAGAGGTGTTCATGCGGCATAAAATGCTGTCGGAGGCGCTGAAAGAGCGCTTTGGCACAAAAGTATACAAGCTGTCTATGACGAGCGGCTGTACCTGCCCCAACCGGGACGGAAAGATCGGTTACGGCGGCTGTACATTCTGTTCAGAGGGCGGGTCCGGTGATTTTGCAGCCCCCTTTCTGTCTCCGGAGGAGCAGATCCGGCTGGCACGGCAGCTGGTGGACGGCAAGTTTCCGGCCAGGATACCCCTGTCGGAGAGAAAGTATATCGCCTATTTTCAATCCTTTACCAACACTTATTTCAGAAGCCGGGATGAACTGGAACGGCTGCGAAAGCTCTATGCGGCGACCATCCGCAGGCCGGAGATCGCGGTACTGTCAATCGGGACGCGTCCCGACTGCCTGCCCCCGGAAATCATGGAAATACTCCGGGAGCTGCGGAAAATCAAACCGGTCTGGGTGGAACTGGGGCTGCAGACGATCCATGAAAGGACAGCGGAAAGGATCCACCGGGGCTGGGAACTGCCTGTTTTCGAGAAGGCTGTCCGGGAACTGAAAGAGGCGGGCATCGAAGTGGTGGTCCATGTGATCCTGGGGCTGCCCGGGGAAAGCCGTGAGGATATGCTTGAGACAGTGAGGTATCTGGGACGGATGGAACCGGCTGTCGACGGAATCAAGCTTCAGCAGCTGCATATCCTGCGCGGAACGCAGATGGCGGAAGAATACAAAGAAAGCCCCTTTCCTGTTATGACATTGGAGGAATACTGCGGACTTGTGAAGGACTGCCTGCGGCTTCTGCCGGAAGAGATCCTTATCCACAGGCTTACCGGGGACGGTCCCAAATCCCTTCTCATTGCACCTGCCTGGTCGGCGGACAAAAAACGGGTTTTGAACACCTTGCGAAAAAAGTTACAGGAGTAGATGTCCTTCTGAGGACCTGTACTGTGACAAAGAGACGGTTATAAAAAACAAGCTTCTGGACAAATACAGCAAGAAAACTATAGCGATCGGCATTTGCAGTGGTATAATAAGGCTGTCGGTATATTACTGCAGGATATTTCCTGCAGATAAAACGTTTTCTGACAGGACCGGAATCCGGCAATAACAGACGGTTACGGGAGGGAAACAGACCGACAGAAGTTTATTCGGATACCGAAGTGAAGAGCCGGTTGATCACAAAAGACGGGGGAAAGTCTGTATGTCCGCTCTGCACGCAAGGTATCGACCCGAAACATAAGGGAAAGGAGTGATTTAGATGAAAAAATATCTTTCTGAAATGATCGGAACCTGTGTCCTGGTCTTCATGGGCTGCGGTACAGCGATGCTTGTCGGCTGTGATGCGGCAGCCGGAAGCGGTTATCTTCTTACAGCTCTTGCTTTTGGCCTGTCTGTTGTTGCCATGGCTTATTGTGTCGGTAATATTTCCGGCGGACATTTCAATACGGCTGTTACTCTGGCAATGCTGATGCGCCAGGCGATCTCTGCCAAAGATGCTGTCATGTACTGGATCTTCCAGATAATCGGTGCATTTATCGGGACCATCCTGCTTGCTGTGATCTTCTCTGCAGGCGGCGTGACAGATATGACCGGCGGTTACGGCAGCAACGGCCTTGCCGGTGTCAACGGAAGCTTTATTGCCGGACTTCTGGTGGAGATCATCCTCACATTTATCTTCCTGATGGTGATTCAGGGAGTCACCTCTCCGAAGTTTAAACACGGTTCCTTTGCAGGCCTGATCATCGGCCTGACGCTGACCTTTGTCCATATTGTCGGAATCGGTCTGACCGGCACCAGCGTCAACCCCGCCCGTTCCATCGCCCCTGCTTTTGTAGCGGGTATCACCGGAAATACGGCACCTCTGGGATCTCTGATCGTATTCATCATCGGACCGCTGGTCGGCGCAGCGCTGGCAGCAGTCGTTTATCCTTTACTGGAGGGCGAATAATCGAATTGACCCGGTGACGGAAGTTTTCATCCCGGAGTTTTGTCAGTGAAACGATCAGTTCTCAAATGATTGTTTCTCAAATGACAGTTTCTTAAATGATCGTTGAATGAATGATCTTTGAATGAATGAGTCAGGCGCGGCCGCGGGAATTGCGGCCGCGTTTTTTTATGCAGATTTCCGCGGGCAGAATATCCCGCGGAGAGATATTGGCTTTATCTCAGTTTCCGGAAGATCGGTTTCCGGAAGATGATAGTATCTTTGTTGTTTCAAATGAAAAATAGTGTTACAATGGCGTGCGCGGTCCGCAGACGGGCTCGTAAAAGGCGGTTTCAAATCCGATCTTATTGTCAAGTCAGATTCCGGTCGTGGAATGACCGGAGTAAAGAAGCAGAAAAGGAAAAAATGGAGCAGAAAGCACAGGTCAGAACTTTTACAGAAGGACAAATATTACTGCCGCTGGTGCGGTTTGCGCTGCCGGTCCTGGCGGCGCTCTTTTTGCAGGCTATGTACGGTGCGGTCGATCTGATGATCGTAGGCCGCTTTACAGATGCAGCTAATGTGTCGGCACATGTCTCCGCTGTTACGACAGGATCGCAGATCATGCTGACGCTGACAAATCTGGTAGCCAGCTTTGCCATGGGCGCGACAATTCTGCTGGGACAGCAGATCGGGCGCGGCCAGGCCAAAAAGGGAGGGGAGACTATCGGCGCATGCCTGGTACTTTTTGCCTGCATAGGAGTTGTCCTTACAATACTTTGCACAGCGGGAGCAGGTGTGATCTCGAAGATCATGCAGGCCCCGGCAGA
>ONXK01000204.1 GCA_900321785.1 uncultured Lachnospiraceae bacterium
TTTGTCTGCCACGGCAATATCTGCCGTTCGCCGATGGCTGAATTTGTAATGAAGGATCTTGTCCACAAGGCGGGGGTGGATGATCTTTTTTATATTGAATCGGCAGCGACGAGTTCCGAGGAAATCTGGGGCGGCCGCGGCAACCCGGTTTATCCGCCGGCGCGGGCCAAACTAAAGGAGCACGGGATCGATCCGGGTGGAAAGCGGGCGCGAAGAACGACGCGCGATGACTACGCCAGGTTCGATTATCTGATTGGGATGGATTACGCGAACGCCTACAATATGAAGAGGATCTATGGCGGCGACCCGGAAGGCAAAATATCGCTTTTGCTGGACCACTGCGGTAGAGCCGGGCAGGAGGTGGCGGATCCCTGGTACACGGACAATTTTGATGAGACCTGGGATGATGTGCTGCAGGGCTGCTCGGCACTTTTAAATGAGCTGCGGAGAAAATGACACAAGATCATTCATGGATGAGAGTGGAGGAGACACAGAACCGTCCCCTGTCTCCTCCCAGGTTAGAAGATGTGTGAAAGAGGGAGTGTGCGATGGATACAGAAATCAGAACGGACCGGATCGAAGCGGTTCGGGAAATCGTGAGCGGATTGCTGGAGCAGGTGCCGGATGTATCTCTGCGGGCGAGCGGATATGTGCATATGTTCGGTGTTGCCGAGGCCTGTGTACTACTGGCCATGCGGCGGGGTGAAGACATTGAGCTTGCTGCGGCAGCGGGCTATCTGCACGACATCGCCACCTATACAACAGGAAACGCCGTGGATCACGCCCACCGGGGCTCGGAGATGGCAAAGCAGATTCTGCAGGAGGCAGGGATTTTTTCTCAGGAGGAAATCGGGAAAATCTGCCAGGCTGTTTTTTTTCACAGTGACAAAAAGATGGAAAACGGACCGCTGGAGGAGATCCTCAAGGACGCCGATGTGCTTCAGCACTGCCTTTTTGATCCCGGTTTCGTGGCAAAAAAAGAGAAGGACCGGTTCAAAAAGCTGAAAAAAGAGCTTGGAATCAAATAGAGCCTGGAATCAAATAGAGCTGACGCAGCTCGCAGGTTCACAGATCTTTATCCGTGAACCATGCTCAAAACCACAGATACAGAGAGAAGTATGTCGGGAAAGGAAGGAGAACCTATGATCCTGCAGAGTAAAAGAGTCTGGGTGCTGAACGAGTGGATGGAAGCACAGGTTGAGATTTCAGGTGGAAAAATCTCAGCTGTCTATCCTTATGGAGAACATGCGGCAGACGAGGATTTCGGTGAGCGGCGTGTCGTTCCGGGTTTTATTGATGTACACACACACGGGGCATATGGTTTTGATACAAATGATGCGGAGGAAGAGGGGCTGCGGAACTGGCTGAAGAACATTGTCAGCGAGGGTGTGACAGGTATATTGCCGACGACAATCACCCAGTCCGAAGAGGTCCTGACCAAGGCTCTTCAGAACGTGGCCAAAACCGCCAGGATACAGAAGTCCGACCCGGCGTCCGTAAAAGGAGCGAAGATTCTGGGTATCCACTTTGAGGGACCGTATCTGGATCAGAAATATAAGGGCGCCCAGCCGGAGCAGTACTGTGTAACGCCGGATGTAGAGCAGTTCAAGAGGTATCTTGCGGCATCGGACGGCCTGATCAAGATCGTGACATTGGCCTGTGAGCATGATGAGGAATACAGGCTGACCCGGTTTTTATGCGAAAACGGAATCGTCCCGTCTCTGGGCCATTCATCGGCGACCTTCGCTCAGGCGGCCATGGCGTTTGCCAATGGAGCGAACAGTGTCACTCATGTCTACAACGGTATGGCACCTTACCATCACCGGGAACCGGGGATCGTCGGCGCGTCCTTCCGCTTCCGCAATGTGTTCGGGGAAATCATCTGTGACGGTCTGCACTCCACCTGGGCCGCACTGAATACATACTTCACGGCAAAAGGTCCGGATTATGGAGTCATGATCACCGACTCACTGAAGGTCAAGGGACTTCCCGCCGGTACGCGCACGCTTTTCGGCGGAAATCTGATCGAACTCTTTGAAGACGGGAGCGCGCATCTGGTAGATGCCGGAAATCTTGCGGGATCTACACTCAAGGTCAATCAGGGCCTGCGCAATCTGGTGGAAAAGGCAGGAGTACCCTGGCAGACGGCAATCAATTCCTGCACCATCAATCCTGCGCGTCTGATCGGCATGGAGGCTTCCAAGGGTTCCATCACAGCAGGAAAAGATGCCGACCTGGTTGTGCTGGGAGACGACTACAGTGTGCAGGCAGCATATGTCTGCGGCGAGAGATGTTATTGATTTAACTCATCGACTTTGACTTCGGCGCATGGAGGTGCGTTTTGATGACGATAACAGAAGCAATTGATTATATCAATGCCCATACCTGGAGCCAGTGGAAGCTGGGCCTGTCCCGGACAGAGGAACTGCTGCGGCTCCTGGGAGCTCCGCAGAAGGAACTGCGCTTCGTTCATGTGGCGGGCAGTAACGGCAAGGGCAGTACCTGTGCCATGGTGGAGAGGATCCTGCGTGAGGCGGGGTATGTGACCGGTTTTTATCCCTCTCCCTATATTGAGGATTTTCGGGAGAGAATCCAGGTCTGCGGTGAGTATATTACAGAGGAGGCGCTGTGCAGGATCACGGCACGAGTGAAGGAACTTGCGGACTCCATGGAAGACCATCCGACACAGTTTGAGCTGATCACGGCGATCGGTATGGTATATTTTGCGGAAAAAAAGTGTGATCTTGTCGTGCTGGAAGTCGGCCTGGGAGGAATCTATGATTCAACAAATGTCATAGACGCACCGGAAGTCGCGGTCATTACCAATATAGGCCTGGAACACACAGAATATCTGGGGAATACCCTTGGGGAGATTGCCTCCAACAAGTGCGGGATCATCAAAACAGGCGCTGATGTAGTGTGTTATGAGAATGTGCCGGAAGTGATGGAGGTGGTGCGCCGCGTGTGTGCGGAAAAAGGATGCCCCCTCCACATTGCCCGCTATGGCAGGATTCTGCCCATTGAAAAGAGTCTGGAAGGACAGGTTTTCCGTTTTCTCAGTGAGAAATCAGACGCGCAAGAGCATGATGAAACCCGTTTTGCCGGCGAACAGCCTGGCCCCGAAGGCTGCGGGGCAGAAGCTTTGGTTAAATCCGAAGTGGCGCAGAGAACGGATTCAGAAGCTTTGGCTGAATCCGGAGTGACACAGAGAACGGATTCAGAAGCTTTGGTTGAATCCGGAGTGACACGGAGAACAGATTCAGAAGCTTTGGTTGAATCCGGAGTGACACGGAGAACAGATTCGGAGATTGCTTCCATGGAGCCCCTCCGTCTGGGCCTTCTGGGAGAGTATCAGCTCCACAATGCCG
>ONXK01000203.1 GCA_900321785.1 uncultured Lachnospiraceae bacterium
TTTTCCTCTCCGAAAATATCCGCTTCCGTAAAAACCGTAAAACCCAGATCCGGGTAGGAAAAGCCTTTGCGCATTCTCCCGGCAAAGGTCATGATGTCTCCGGCTTCCATGGGCCTCTCCGGGCTTTCGCGGAAATAGGCCACCACATCGTCCGCCGTCAGGCTTTCTGCCAGACGTTTTGCCCGCGTCCGGGAAGGGGAGACAATGATGACGCGCTCCTTTTTCTTTCGAAGCTTTGACAGTTCCTCCCGCAGCGTCTCGTAGCTCATACCGGATAAAGACGCATCCCTTGCGTGCATCTGCACCGCTGTATCAAAGAACAGGGAAAACGACTCGTCGTCCGGAAGGGCGATCGTCACATCCGATTCCTGTGCCGCCCCGGAAAGCAGGGAAAAACCGACACGCCGGTACCCCGTAAGATCTGCGAGTATTTCTGAAGTCCTTCGGATCAGTTCCATCTGTCCTGGCAGGACATATCCTTTTTCGGACCTGCTGATCATACTCTCCCGAAACTCCGTCTCCACTGCCCTGGCATGCTGCAGGATCCTGAGCGGTTCATCCAGAAAGACAAGGGATTTTTCCGGTGTAAAAAGATCCAGCAGCCCCTCTGTCATGGGATAAAAATAGTGGATAAAGCTCTCCAGACCGGTGTAGACATGAAGCTCTCTTGCCTCCTCCGTAATGCGGGCGATCTCTGCCCCGATCCGACCGGCCGCCTCAAGATCTCCCTTTTCACGGAGCTGAGCCGCCACCCGGTCCGCCTCCTTTTTCATCCGCTGAAGACCGTCGTGCAGCCGCATTTCATCCAGGATCATTTCAGATGCCGGAAAAATGCGCACAAACTCCAGCTGCTCCAGAGATCTCTGGCTCAGAACATCGAAGCTTCTAATCGTCTCTATTTCGTTGTCCCAGAACTCGATCCGGAAGGGATTTTCCTGAGTGAGATCGAAAATATCGAGGATGTCGCCGCGGACCGCAAACTGTCCGGGACGCTCAACCTGGTAGTTTTTTTCATATCCCATCGTGACCAGCCTGTCCACCGCCGATGAAAGATTCAGGACTTCCCGCCTGCCGATCTCCAGGACACTGCCCTTCAGTACCCGCACCGGGATCTGCGGCGTCAGGAGCGCAGAAAAAGTGGTCACGACCGTCACGGGTTTCCCTTCCATGATCCTTCGAAGGCACTGCAGACGTTCCTTGTCGATCTCGTTGCCGCGCAGATCCGCCTGATAAAAGATCAGATCCCTGGCAGGAAATACCGACACGTTCCGGTCATAGAACATGCAGTCCTGGGCAATCTCCCTGGCCCTGAGGTCGCTGTAGGTCAGTACCAGCCGAAGCCGGGCATTTTCCGCAAGGCTGTCCTCCCTGCAGAGCGAATACATCAGATGCACCTTCTGCGGATCCACACAACTGTCCGCAAGCACACCTGCCTTCTTAAGGCCGTTTGCAGCCTCCAGCCGCTCTCTTATTCTGTTATATGATGCAAGTCTACTGAGCGGTTCCGAAAAAACGTCCATGTCTCCTCCGGTTTTCTCCTATGCTTCTTACAGTGTCCGGTCTGCTTTTTCCTGTACAGTATTTCCGGCAGATCCTTCTGAAGTCTCTTTGACAGATCCTTCCACTTTTTCATGTAAAGCCTCTTTGGCAGATCCTTCTGTTTTTTCCTGTGCAGTTCCTTCTGCGTTTTCCTTCGGCGCCCTCTTTTTCTTCTTTCTGGGCGTATTATACCGGTTCATTGCAAGATCAATACCGTCTGTGACTGCGCAGGCTGCCGCCTCGGCCGCCTTCGCGACAGCATCTTCCATGATCTTCTTTTCTTCCCCGGAAAAATGTCCGAGCACATAGTCCGCCAGGTCGTAATCGGGATCGGGCTTTGCACCGACGCCGACCCGGATCCTGGCAAACGCCTCTGTTCCCAGATGCTGCACGATGTTTTTGAGTCCGTTGTGGCCCCCTGCGCTCCCCTTTTTGCGTATGCGGAGCCGGCCTGCCTCCAGGTCAATATCATCGGAAATGACCAGCAGATCTTCGGAGGGGTCCGCTTTGAAGTAATGCACGATCTCCTGCACGGCTTCCCCGCTCAGATTCATATATGTCATCGGTTTGACAAGGATCACCTTCCGGTCTCCGATCCGTCCTTTCCCGATCATGGACTTCCCGAACCGCTCAGGCCCGCCGATATGGTAGCGGTCCACGAGTTCATCGATCACATCAAAGCCCGCATTGTGCCTTGAACCGTCATACTTTCTGCCGGGATTTCCCAGACCGACAATGATAAAAAAAGTGTCCATTTTTGTCTTTCCTTTATGCTTTCCTGTTATGCTGTGAGCTGCCCGACAAATGGGCACATTGCTGCATGCGCTCCGCGCTTTTTACGCGCTGCGCGCTCCAAAATCGCTTCAAACATTCGGAATCCGTCTGTCACACAGCCCCTGTTTCCCCTGCTGTCAGCGAAAGAAGGGAGCGCTCATTACGCCCCCTTCCAAATACGTGTGTTTTATAATCTGTCATGGTGCATGATGCAAATGCTATGCTGTCGGTACTGCTGCTCCATTTTCTCCCTGAGCACCTTCTTCCTGAAGTGCGCTCTCTTCATAACTCTTTAAAATAATTTCTTCCAGCATACTCCTGGTTTCAGAATTGATCGGATGAGCAATATCTCTGTACTCACCGTCCGCGGACTTTTTACTTGGCATCGCAATGAAAAGACCTTTTTCACCTTCAATTACCTTAATATCGTGGACGACAAACACATTGTCTATCGTGATAGAAACGACTGCTCTCATTTTGCCTTCTCTGGCAATCCTTCTCACTCTTACGTCTGTAACATGCATAGCGTTCTCCATTTCTAAATGGTATAACGTTCGCCTTTCTCCAATACGATCTTTATACCATTTTCTCCTCTGTAACAGGAATTAGCCTGAATGGTGTCGCCGCTTTCCACGATGCAGTTTTCTATTATAGTGTTGTCTCCGATGTACACATCATTCAAAATTAAAGAATTCCTTATTACGCAATTATTACCCACATATACCTGATGGAACAGTATGGAATTCTCAACCGTGCCGTTTACAATACAGCCGCTCGACAGAAGGCTGTTTTTGATATTCACTCCGACATTGTATTTTGCCGGCGGCAGATCCGCCGCACGTGAATGGACCTCCGGATACTGCCGGAAAAAGAAGTTCCTGACGGGTGCCTTCAGAAAATCCATATTGGTGCGATAATAATCTTCAACCGAAGCAATATTGCTCCAGTAGTCTTCCATACGATATCCATAGATTCGCTTAAGACCTCTGTACCTGATCAGAATATCCTGTACAAAATCATAGCGGTTTTCATCCATGCTCTTTTCAAGAAGCTCGATCAGGAGCCTCCTGCGAATCACATAAATACCACACGAAATCGTGTTATATTGAGCTACTACAGGTTTTTCAACAAAATCCTGGATCCGGTTGTCCTCATCCATGTGGACGATGCCGTATCGTTCCACATTAAAGTCCTCCGGCATTTCCTTGACGACGACTGTAATATCCGCTCTCTTATCAACATGATAGGACAGGATATTATTGTAATCCATCTTATAAACACAGTCACCAGATGCGATGACCACATATGGTTCATGCGATGTTTTGAGGAATTGGATATTCTGCGCCATCGCGTCAGCCGTTCCCCGGTACCAGTTGCTTTCTGCATCCGCAAAAGAAGGTGTAAATAAGTACAATCCTCCCTGTTTTCTGCCAAAATTCCACCACTTTGAAGATGCAAGATGCTCATTGAGACTTCTGGAGTTGTACTGTGCCAGTACCGCAACCTTCTGGATGCGGGAAAATTCCATGTTGCTGAGTGCAAAATCTATGCTGCGGTAGCTGCCTGCCACCGGCATTGCACAGACTGCTCTTCTCTTTGACAACTCTTTCAATCGTTTGCTGTTTCCGCCTGCCAGAATGATACCTATTGCTCTCATGCCTCGACCTCCTTTTTATGAGGCTCTTTATGTCTTACCATGTTGTCAGGTCTCGAGGAATCTGCACGCATCCGCGTGTAAAAACCGAAACAAAATCAGCCGGAACCGCCCTGATCGCCTATGAGGCTTCCGGGCACAGCTGCAAGGGTCACAGCTTCTGAGCCGCAACCTGCAGCGTCTTTCCGCTGGCAAGCCTTCCGCCGGGGTAGTCCGATTCCGTCGTATGACCGGAGATCATCACGTTTTTCCCGATTCGGACACCAGCCGGAATCACTGTATTCTCCCCGACAGTGACAAGTCCCGCACAGTATATATCCGGACGTGTATCGTTGGGCGCTTCCTCCCCCTCTCCGAGGACTGCACCGCTGCCGATCACCGAATTTTCTGCGCAGATGACTTTATCCAGTATGCATCCGTCACCGATCACCGTTCCGTTCATAATGATGGAATTTCGTACAATACTTCCCTCACCGATAGTAACATCACAGC
Organism: uncultured Lachnospiraceae bacterium; assembly: GCA_900321785.1. Lineage (GTDB taxonomy): Bacteria > Bacillota > Clostridia > Lachnospirales > Lachnospiraceae > CAG-791. The sequence continues at coordinate 4,460 of ONXK01000203.1, forward strand.
CGATCACAGAGCTGTAAACTTTTCCGTAGATCTCCGTGCCCTCACCGGTTATCGTTCTTTCTATTACGCTGTTCGGGCCGAAATACTGCGGTGTGATCGACGTGCTTTTGGTATAGATCTTCCAGTACTCTTCGTACAGGTTGAACTCGGGAACAATGTCGATCAGTTCCATATTGGCTTCCCAGTAGGAAGTCAGTGTGCCGACATCTTTCCAGTAACCATTAAATTCATACGCATACAGAGGAGCTCCTTTTTCTCTGCAATAGGGGATGATATGTTTTCCGAAATCCATTCCGGGCTCATCCTTATTTGCCAGAAGAGCTTCCTTGAGCGTACTCCAGTTGAAGATATAGATTCCCATGGA
>ONXK01000202.1 GCA_900321785.1 uncultured Lachnospiraceae bacterium
GTGGGCATTCCGGCTCCGATCTCCTTTGCGACCGCGTCAAGGCACGCCATATTGATCACCGCACTCTTTTTGATCCCGTCCACATGTTCCTGCGTCTTGAGCAGGCTGTGGTCCGGAACGATCGCGCCTGCAAGCTGGAACTGTCTGAGCTTTTCATCAAAGCGCATATGGCAGGCCTTGTATTTGCGCCCGCTTCCGCACCAGCAGGGATCATTGCGTTCCATCTTATGCTTTCCGAAATGAATCATTGCAAAAGTTTCCTCTCTTCTGAAGTAATTACCGGTCGATATGCCGTTTACTATTCCAGGTTACGGCATTATTTTTATCTATCTCTTACAGCAACTTATAGAATACCATTTTCATGTCAAACCGTCTACCTAAGATTTGCGCGTTAGCAATGAGCCATGCACAGACAGATCGTCGAATGCTCGTCGGGAGCTTGCTCACGAAAGAGCATTTGACGGGCTGGCTGTATACGGCGAATGCCGCGACAGTGAGCAAAAAGCGAAGCGTTTGCGAACCTGTCTGCATGGCTCATTGCGTCCCACCCAAATCCTCAACAGTTCGAAAAACAGGGATTTATCTCAGCGGAAAACGATGGAAAATGATTCAGCTCAGCCAGGCGGAAAAATACCTCACGCGGGCCGTGTTAAAAAAAAATACCCCGCTGCAGGTGACTGCGGCGGGGCAAGAGCTTTGATCACAGATACTCAGGACTAAGTCTCTTCTTCGCGGGCGTACTTCAGTGCACCGCGCAGGCGGCCGCCCAGAATGTTGAGCAGGGCGCCGCAGGCGGCAAAGCAGAACATGCAGATCCTGCCGAAGGACGTCCCGAACAAGGTCAGGATCTGTCCCAGGATCGGGATATGGCGCACCACGATCCCGATGAGTCTGTCATATAGAAGGTATCAGGATTTTGATTGATCATGGTCCATGATACTGAGCCCTTTGCGACTGATGTGTAGCTGTCTGCCGCAAAAACGGCAGCCGGTACGAGGCTGAGTACCAGAACCAACACCAGCATCAGACTGAAGAGCCTTGCTGAAGCCCTGTTGTCAGGTTTCTGATGTGATTTCATGTATTATCCTCCCCATGAAATGTGGCAGAAGCTGCGCTGCGCAGGCAAAAGGGGCAGGTCCTCATGCTTTGCCGAGTCGGCTTCTATTAAAAGCATCTTCCGTTAGAAACGGCTAACCTTATTTGCACAAAAAAGACCTGCCCCGCGGCAAGTCTTTTTGTATGCAAATCCTTTTCAATTATCACTGAAATACAGGTTGCTGTCAATTGTTATCCTGTTTCAGTTGGAGTCATCCTCTTCGAATTCCACAACAGACCGCGATTGGTCTATGAGAGATGATTTTGAGCTTTCTTCAGACCGAGGATCACTTCGACATCTTCGACAGGAATTTTCAATATACGAGCGATTACATCCGGACCTATGCCTTCCTCATACATACCCCTTGCATCTTTCTCCATTTGCTGCAGGGTACCTTGTGAAATTCCTTGTGAAAGTCCTTGTTCCAGGTATTCTTTTTTGAACTTCTCCAAAGTAGCGGCTTCGTCATATTCTGTAATAAACATTCTTTTAACCTCCGCTTTATTGGCAATAATGAATGGTTTGATCAGGGAGTTATCGGGCATGGCATCGAGTGCATCGTCAATGGCTGCTTCGATATTCTTCCTTTTTTTCTGTGCTCGTCGGATATTCTCCAGAAGATCCGCGTACTCGCGAAGCGGCTGACAGGCAGTCATAAGTCCCCGGTTTTTGTCAGCGTTGATATTCAGCATGGTGACATCAAGAGAGATATCAGAGAGCTCCGGGCGTTCAAAAGCATCTGTCAGGTGCAGTATCTTCTGATCCGGCTGCTGGTCTGTGCCGTTATAAAAACACACAAGCCTTGGAACCGGGAACTTCTGCTGTGTCTTGCTGAAGATGTTTATACTGTTGTCCGGATCCTCGATATAGGCGCTGTAAACCATACTGGTATATACGAGGAACCTCATGGGCATATTGGGATTATACGTCGACTGCTGCTCGTATAAGCTCATGGTATCGGCGAGCAGAAGCGAAATATCATTTTTCATACCCATGTAGACGGCATTTTCAATGGTTGTGAAAACAATGTCTTCCGGATTATTATAGCAGGTCCCGTTCACAGCATTATACAGAGACAGTGTCCAGTCTCTGTGTTCGGGATTTCCGAACAGGAACTTGAACAGGCGGTCTTTGTACTGGCGGTTGATTGCCTTGGGCTTACCTCCCGAAGAATCACCCTTCGTGTTCGATACTGTACTGACTTCCTCATGTGTTGTTTCATTGCTGTTGATTGTCACTTCAGCACCTCCATATGTACACTTCTTTGGAGGGGCTCCGACACGGGAGGATCTGAAACTATATGACTCTCCTGGTGTACCGCCGGAGCCCCAGGTATCAATAGAATCTGGTCTCCGACGGCAGCAATTGCGCCGCTGTGACAAAGCAATGGGCACGGATCAGCTCCGCGCAGTCATTGTTTGTTGGATAACCGTATTATACAAAACAAATATAAAAGTTTCAATACATACAGATGAATTAATTCCATTTTAGATATTCTTGCGGCACAGTAACGAGTGACATGAAACGCAATGCGTTTTTCGCAGGTTTCACGCCCCAAATTTCTAGGCACGCGACAGCACATTGGCGCAAAACGCTTTCTCGTGCTGGAAACGCCATATACAAAAATAAGAGTACACACCTTTCGCGAGACGTGTACTCCTATTATGGTTTTGTAGGAGATTGCTGTTCTCCCCACAGTAATAAAGTCCTCCCGTAAAAGATTATTCCCTTCCAAGATATCAAAGGGATATATCAGGGTGGGGTGCGGGGGTGCGCGAAGTGCAGGGCCGCCCTTGACTTTACGCAACGATTACTGTGCCAGACAAGCAGGCCAATGGCTCAATTGGCTGTAACTTTTTTCCAGGCAATATACACAGGAATATCCTATCCTGCTGCAGCAGATCTGATTTTATTCAGCTTGCGTAGGTGTGTTCTTTCCGCCGGCCACCTTGAAAATAAACATGACTGCAAGCAGGATCACGAAACCGACCACGAGAGAGATTGCGGCGTTACGGATCAGTCCGGCAATGATGTAGGTCACAGCCGATACAGCCGCGCAGGTAAGTGCATAGGGCATCTGTGTCGAGACATGGTTGATATGGTTGCACTGGGCACCGGCACTCGACATGATAGTGGTATCCGAAATGGGTGAGCAGTGGTCACCGCAGACAGAGCCGGCCATACAGGCGCTCATAGCGATGATCATCAGCTGAGGATCTGTAGTCTGGAAGCAGGCAACAACAATCGGGATCAGGATACCAAAAGTACCCCAGGAGGT
>ONXK01000206.1 GCA_900321785.1 uncultured Lachnospiraceae bacterium
ACACCGTCAATACGGCGGACCGCATCGGAATGGCCCTGGCTGACACCCTTGCCCCAGAAAGTATAATCCTTTCCTTCCGGCAGGATGCAGTTCATGTAAAGACGGTTCAGTGAAAACATGCCGGGATCCCAGCCGCAGGAGATCAGGCCTACGTGGCCGCCCTTTTTGGCCGCCGCGTCGACATTTGCGAAATGGGTCGGGATGTTTGCGTGGGTGTCAAAACTGTCCACCACGTTGAACATCTCTGCGTATTTGGGGGTCTGGATGGGAAGATCCGTAGCGCTGCCGCCGCAGATCACCAGGACATCGATCTTGTCCTTCATATCTGCTGCCGCGTCCTGGGAAAGGACAGGCACGCCTGCAGTGCGGATGCTGACAGAGGCGGGATCACGGCGTGTGAAAACAGCCGCCAGCTCCAGATCTTCGTTCTGCATGATCGCGCTCTCCACGCCCTTTGCCAGATTGCCGTAACCGAGGATACCGATTTTGATACTCATTCCTGCTTTCTCCTTACTGCTATTGCTCGATATAACGAATAATGTACCTTGTGATCAATACTCTGCTTCCTATCTATGCAGTTTCCGTGCACAGATCCTTTTGCCGCTTCATCACATAAATGTGTTAAAGTGTTATAACAAGAAATTAGTATAGCATTCCTTTTTCCCCATGGCAATAAAAAACTGATTGTTGCTGATGATTCCTTTGACGACATAAACTCAGGCTAACATAAAGGAAAAGCTGCCATGAAATCTCCGCTTCGGTATCAGGTCACACAGTATGACTGCGGACCCACGACCATGACCAACGCGATCCTGTATCTGTTTGAGAGGGAAGAGATCCCGCCGGATCTCGTTCGCCATATTGGACTGTGTACACTGGACAGCTACGACCGGAACGGGCACTGCGGTATGTGCGGCACGACGGGCGCCGCTATGCGCTATTTCGGAACCTGGCTGAATGAACTGCGGTTCGCAGGTCTTCTGCCTGCGGAAAGCATGTATATGGAGAAGGAAGAGGTCTGGTTCGGCCCCGGGAGCAGACTGTCGGAAACGCTCCGTGCAGGCGCCGCCATTGTCCTGCATGTTTTTCATGAGGTCGGTCACTATATTCTTGTCACACAAGAAAGCGGGGATCTGGTCTTTGCCTTTGACCCTTACTATCGCGGAAATGAGGTTCGGAGAGAAGGTGTTCGTCCGGTCTTTGACCACCCCTTTTCCCACAATATCATTCTCCCGCGGGATGTCCTCAACGACACCTGCAGGGACTTTTATTCTATGGGAGAAACTGAAACCCGGGAGGCCCTGGTCATCCGGCGTGAAGCTGTTGAGAATCTTTATTTTATCTGAAGATCCGCTTCTGAATCACCTGGAATCATCTGCATGAGCTTTGCTTGATCCGCAAGGTTTCAAGATGATTTCGATCAGCTGCAGAGGATCAGAACCGGTGAGAAAAATGTGTGAATTGTTTGGCATCAGTGCCGGAAATGAAATAGACGCCAGCCCTTGGCTGCAAACGTTTTTTACCCACTCCGAGAAGAATCCGCACGGGTGGGGCATTGCCCACTTTCATAAAAGCCCCGCCGGCAGGGCAGGGTTTGGTATTGTGGAAAAAGAGCCTGTAAAGGCAGGCCGGAGCAAGTATCTGAAGGAACGGCTGCGGCAGGGCATGCGGGCCTCCACGCTGCTGGCCCACATCCGGGCGGCGACCATCGGCGCCCTGGAATACAACAATACGCATCCCTTCCAGAAGACGGATGACAGCGGGCGCTGCTGGACGCTGGCCCACAACGGCACTGTCTTTGAGGGAGCTTTGCTCAGCAGATTCATCGAGGTCCAGGAAGGCCAGACCGACAGTGAGCGGATCCTGCTCTATTTCGTCGACCGGATCAACCGGGCCAGAGAAGAAAAGCTGAGAGAAGTGCAATCTTTGGAAAATAGGCAGGAAAATAAGCAGGCAGCAGGTTGCCATCCGGGTGCGGAGCTGACCGCACAGGAGCGCTGCAGGGTCATCGATCAGGCAGTAGCTTGTCTGGCACCCGGCAACAAACTGAACCTCCTGCTCTTTGACGGGGAGATCTTGTACACCCACACCAACCTGCGGGGAACCCTGCACAGCTGCCATGTCGGGGATACTGCCCTGTTTGCGACCGTGCCTTTTCTGACGGGCAGCAGTTCCCACTGGGAGGAACTGCCCTTTACCTCGCTCTGCGCATGGAGAGAAGGCCTGCAGATCTACCAGGGTCGCCCTCACCATCACGTCTACGTCGAGGACCCGGAGAAGATCCGCTCTCTGATGATGGTTTATGCGGCTCTGTAAACAGGCAGGGGGACACAGAACCGTCCCCTGTCTCCTCTCTGTCTCCTCTCCCGAACCGCCCCCTGTCTCCACGTATCTTTCTTGTTTTTTTACCATAATTCTATTACCCTGAATAATTCACCGATTATTCGGTAATCGCGGGAAACCCGCTTCGGTACTACATTTACAACTACATATTGTGTTCACCTTCCGAGTGAAAGCATTGAACTGCTTGGTACTGCCTGTTTTCAGAGTTCTTAACATACAAAAAGGATCTCAGCTATGTTAAGATTAAGGTGTCGAATCAAAATCAAACATAAAGGAGAGATCCCTATGTCTATTGTAAATGACACCTCTTTCAGTTTCAATAAGCAATTCAAATTTAACTTCAATGGCGGCGAACTTTCTTCCGATGGAGGCCTGTTTCTCCTTAAGGAGTTCGCGCACCGCATCGGTTTTGAAAAAATCATCCGTGATAACTTTCAAACAAATGATTCTGCTGCATTCCGGTTTCATACTGACGATAAGAACCTCATGCAGCGGATCTTTCAGCTCCTTGCTGGGTACTTCAATGACAATGACGCCGATGAACTTACCACAGACCCTGTGTTTTGTGCGGTTCTTGGCAAGGATGCCCTTGCTTCTCAGCCTACGATGTCGCGTTTTTTCAACCGCCTGGACGAAGATTCTCTGGTGCAGTTCGAGAAGATCTTCCGCATCCTGCGCCAGAAGGTCTACGGGATCCGGCCACCGGAAAACATTCTTCTTGATCTGGATTCCACACTCCTGCAGACTTACGGCCATCAGGAAGGGGAAGGTTTCAACTACCATTATCAAAGCCACGGGTACCATCCGCTGTTATGCTTTGACGGGCTGACAGGTGACCTTCTCAAGGCAGAGCTTCGTAAGGGGACGAAATACTGCAGCAGTGACGCACATCTGTTTCTTGAGTCTCTGCTGAATGAGTTTCTTGAAAAGTATCCTGAACTTACCAGGAGCACCCGGATTGTTGGGTATACATTTTTGATTCCGGAAGGAGCGGATGACGAATGACAATATATGGCTATTGCCGGATCAGCAGAAGATCACAGAATATCGAACGGCAGATCCGTAATATTAAAAACTCATATCCAATGGCGGTAATAGTGCAGGAAGCTTATACCGGAACAACGATTGAACGTCCCCGATTCAATAAACTTCTGAAGGCACTTAGGACAGGCGATGTTCTTGTCTTTGATTCTGTCAGTCGAATGTCCAGAAATGCGGAAGAGGGGTATGAACTCTATGAAAAACTCTTTAATGATGGAATCGATATGGTTTTCCTGAAAGAACCGCATATTAATACGGACACATACAAGCAGGCGATCCAGCGGAAAGTTGAGATGACCGGTGATGATGTTGACTTGATCCTGGAAGGAATCAACAGGTATCTCCTTCGGTTGGCATCCAAACAGATCCAGCTTGCTTTCGAACAGTCACAGAAAGAAGTTGATGATCTGCACCAGAGAACTTCCGAGGGACTGAAGACTGCTGCACTTAACGGAAAGAGGGTAGGTGCGAGGAAAGGTGATAAATATATTACAAAAAAACATGTCACCGCCTTGAAGATCATACAGGAGCACTGCAAGGAATTCGGAGGTAATCTGAAGGATACTGAAGTGATAAAGCTTTGCGGCTGCACGAAAAAAACATTTTATAAATA
>ONXK01000201.1 GCA_900321785.1 uncultured Lachnospiraceae bacterium
GGTCTTTTCCGTATACTGATTGTGCAGCGAGTGCGGGTAAATGTCCTGAAGCATCATAGTAAAAACATCCTCCAAATACTTTGTAAACCTGTCATCCGAAATTGACATACTCGGATAATATTCGGTACTCAACGAAAAAAATACCATCAAACCATCCTGTAATCAAGCAGAACAAATGGTTTGATGGTATTTTGAGAGAATTATTTGTTTTCAGACCAGGGCGCGGATCGCGTTGAGGACGCAGAGTACCATGACTCCCACATCCGCGAAAATGGCCAGCCACATGTTTGCGATGCCCAACGCACCAAGAAGGAGGCAGAGGAGCTTGACGCCGATGGCGAACCAGATATTCTCGTTGACGATCCGGATACATTTGCGGGCAATGCGGATAGCCCGGGCAATTTTCACGGGATCGTCGTCCATGAGGACAACGTCCGCCGCCTCGATCGCGGCATCAGATCCCAGGGCGCCCATCGCAATGCCGATGTCTGCCCGGGAGAGGACCGGTGCATCGTTGATCCCGTCACCTACAAATGCAAGTGTACCGGCTTTTGTGTCCTTGCTGCCGTCTTTGCCGGCCGACTCGGACAGGAGTTTCTCCACCTGCGTCACTTTGTCTGCCGGGAGAAGCTCCGCGTGGTATTCCGTGATACCGAGTTTTTCCGCGACACGGGCGGCAATCGATTCCGCGTCTCCGGTGAGCATAACTGTCCTGGAAACGCCCGCCTTCCGCAGATCTCTGACTGCTTCAACCGCATGAGGCTTGATCTCATCTGCGATCACGATATGCCCCAGATACTCTTTTCCCGCGCAGACGTGTACGATCGTCCCGGTCTCTACATCAGAGTGATCATTTTCTTCTGTGATCAGGACTCCCAGATCCTGCATCAGCTGGAGGTTTCCGGCTCCGATGCGGCGGCCGTCCACTTCCGTAATGACACCTTTGCCGCTGATCTCTTCTGCATCGCCCACACGGGCTGCCTGCGCCGCCAGACGTTCCCCATATGCCTCTTTCAGGCTTCTGCTGATCGGATGGGAGGAATAGCTCTCGGCAAGTGCGGCATACTCCAGCAGACGGTCTGCTGCGGCCTGCAGGTCCTTCGAAGGAGCAGGACTGCTGTTTTCCGCCTGTGCTGCCACATCCTCTGCATTTTCTGAAGCTGTCCAAAGAGCTGCAGCTGCGGAACCGTCCGCCATGGCCGGGCAGATTTTTGTCACAGCAAAATTGCCTCTGGTAAGGGTTCCTGTCTTGTCAAAAACCACTGTGCGGACATTGGCCAGTGTCTCCATAAAGTTGGAGCCCTTGATCAGGATACCCTTGCTGCCTGCACCTCCGATCCCGCCGAAAAAGGTGAGCGGAATACTGACGACGATCGCGCAGGGGCAGCTGATAACAAGGAAGGTCAGTGCTCTGTAGATCCAGTCGGACCAGAGTTCCCATCCGCCCGGTTTATGCAGCACAAGAATGTTGACAAGCGGGCCCAGGACCGCCAGTGCCAGCGCGCTGTAGCAGACAGCAGGTGTGTACCAATGGGCAAACCTGGAAATAAACTGTTCGGATTTCGCTTTGCGCGAACTGGCGTTTTCGACCAGGTCCAGGATCCGGGAAGCGGTAGATTCCTCGAATTCTTTTGTGGTGCGGACACGGAGAAGTCCCGACATGTTGATCGACCCGCTGAGGATCTCCTCTCCCGGCGCCACATCTCTGGGGAGCGATTCGCCCGTGAGAGCCGCCGTATCAAGAGAGGATGTTCCCTCAACAATCACACCGTCGATCGGTACACGCTCGCCCGGCTTGATCAGGATAATACTGCCGATTTCGATGTCATCGGGATCCACCTCTTCGACACCGTCCTCTGTCTCCAGATTTGCATAATCCGGACGGATATCCATCAGCTCGCTGATATTGCGTCTGCTCTTTCCGACCGCATAGCTCTGGAAGAGCTCGCCGATCTGATAAAACAGCATGACCGCAACACCCTCTGTATATTCGCCAAGCACCATGGCGCCGACTGTTGCGACAGCCATCAGAAAATTCTCGTCAAATACCTGCCGGTTTTTGATTCCCTTCAAAGCTTTGCGCAGGATATCATAGCCCACCATAAAATAGGGTATCAGAAAGAGCACAAACCGCAGAAGGGGATATTTCTGCAGCGGCAGAAGAGAAAATACGACCATCATTACAGCTGCCGCGATGATCCGGAGCAGGAGGTTTTTCTGTTTTTTTGTCATAGATTTCATCATATTGCTGCCTCCGATGTGACAGCGGGACCCCTGCCTGGACCTTTTCATACATGTGGGCATGGGCAAGTGCCCGAAAACATGTATGAAAAGGTCCGGACAGAAGTCCCTGAATCATTGTGCACGCCTTCCCGGGTGCGCAAACGCAGTTCTTTTTTTGATCACCGGCTTTCGCTTCCCCGGCTGTCTGTCATTACAGGAAAATCTGACAATCGTCTTCCACGACTTTGCAGTTCTTGACGACCTGCTGCATGACGCTGTCCACATCCGCACCGTCCTCAAACTCGACTTTCATCTTGAGAGCCATGAAATTCACCACTGCGTCCTTGACGCCGGGCGTCTTTTTTGTCGCTTCTTCCATCTTGTTGGCGCAGTTTGCGCAGTCGACGTCGATCTTGTAGGTCTTTTTCATGATGTTTCTCCTCCTGAGATGATAGATTAAGATTTTCGTTTGTGCTGTTCGAATGCTCTGTCGGCCTTCGCTCATTCCATAATGTGGTCCATGCCCTGCTGAATGATCGTGCGCACATGCTCGTCAGCCAGGAAATAGACAATCTGTTTACCCTCCCGGCGCCCGTTCACGAGCCGGGCCTGTTTCAGAAGCCGCAGCTGATGCGAGATTGCGGACTGGGTCATCCCCAGAGAAGCCGCAAGATCGCAGACACAGATATCCGCCTCAAAAAGAGCAAACAGGATCCGGATGCGGGTAGTGTCTCCGAAGGCCTTGAACAGTTCCGCCAGGTCGTAGAGGCTGTCCTCGGGAGGCATCTGTTCACTAACCATCTGCACCTTGTCCTCATGGATCTCTTCCACTTCACAACACTCGATGTCGTGCAGCATTTTTCCGGTCATTTTTCCCATAGCCTTTCCTTTGTTTTTCATGTTCTTAAAAAACTTCCCTTTTCGTTATAACATATGAACATTTATTCATATGTTTGTTTTATATTACATCCTGCTGTTATTCGTGTCAACAGTTTTTCTTTATTATTATCAAAAATATTTTGGAGTGCGCGGCAGCCAGACAGGAGCCTGAAAAAGCCGCTGCAGTGCTGAAATATTCAGCAATGCAGCGGCTTCTCTGTTACGACAGTTAAGCTGAAAGGTATGATCAGGCGGCTTCTTTCCCTTCATTTCCGCCTTGCCCGTCTTCCCTTT
>ONXK01000200.1 GCA_900321785.1 uncultured Lachnospiraceae bacterium
CAGACGGATGCGGAGGATAAGAAGGACTGATAACAGACATCCCGATGATACTGAAAGGAAGCCCCTAAATGAACCTTACAAAACTGGTATTAAAGCGCCCGGTCTCTACGGCGCTGATCGTACTGGGAATCATTGTATTCGGTATTTTCTCGATACCGGGTTTTGACATGGAACTGATCCCGGATATTGATCTGCCCATGTATATCATTTACACGGTCTATCCCGGCGCGAGCCCGACGAGTATCGATGAGCTTGTGACCAGCAAGATCGAGGACTCCGCAGAGACCCTAAGCGGTGTCGACAGTGTTCTGTCCTATTCCTATAACGATTACAGTATGGTCGCTCTGTCCTATGACTACGATCAGAATATGAACGATGCCTACACGTCTCTGTCGGCAGCGCTGGACATGCTGAACCTGCCGGACGACTGCCAGGACCCGACCATCATTGAGATGACCGTCAACCAGATGCCGACCGTCATGATCTCAGCTACATCGAACGGATCCTCGGACATGATGGCATACATTGATGAGACCGTTGTTCCCACACTTGAAGGTGTCAGCAACGTAGCCCGTGTCGAAGTCACAGGCGGTCGAACCAACTATGTTCGTGTCCGCCTCAACGAGGACAGCATGCGGCAGTACGGCCTCAATATCTCCGGTATTTCGCAGCAGATCGGCGGCGCAAAGTACAACGTGCCGGCCGGCCGCATCAAGGGAGGCTCACAGGAGATCAGCCTGAGTACCAGCGCGGACTTCCTCTCCCTGCAGGATCTTGAGAATACCACGCTTACGACTGCCACGGGCGCCCAGATCCGTCTGGCGGACGTGGCGGATATAAGCATGGGGGAGAAGGACCCCTCTGCCGTGAGCCGCTACAACGGCGAGGAGAATGTCACCATTCAGGTTTCCAAGGTCCAGAGCGCTTCTACCGTGCGTGTCGCTTCCAATGTGCGCAAAGCGATCGAAAAGCTGGAAAAACAGGATGCCGGCGTCACATATGACATGATGTACGACTCCGGTGCGGAAATCGTCTCTGCCCTCAAGTCTGTCGCGGAGACCCTGGCACTGGGTGTTGTCTTCGCCATGGTGGTGCTCTTCCTCTTTTTCGGAGATATCAAGGCTTCTCTGATCGTCGGCAGTTCCATGCCGCTCTCGGTCTTTGCGACCCTGGTATTTATGTATATCATCGGATTCGATATCAATATCATCACTGCCGGTGCGCTTGTCATCGCCATCGGCATGATCGTTGATAACTCCATTGTCGTGATCGAGAGCTGCTTCCGCGCGACAAAGGAGGGGGCAGACCTTCGCGAGGCCGCTGTCAAAGGCGCGGGGACGGTCATGATGAGTATCACGGCCTCTACGATCACCACCTGTGTCGTCTATCTTCCCATGACCATGATCAAGGGCCTTGCCGGTCAGATGTTCTCCCAGCTGGGTGTTATCATCGTCATTGCCATGATCGCCTCTTTGATCAGCGCCCTCTGCATCGTACCCCTTCTGTATGTGGTCATCAGACCAAAGGAGAAGAAGACCAGCGTCATCAACGGGATCCTGGATAAAATGCGCAGCGGCTATGACGGCCTTCTGCGAAGACTTCTGTACAGGAAAAAGACCACACTTCTGGTCAGCGTCCTTTTGCTGATCCTGTCATTTTTCATTGCCTCCACACTGACCTTTGAACTGATTCCTGCGGATTACGACGGCAGTATCACGATCACGGCCGACTTCAGGCCCGGCACACAGTTGTCGGTCATGGATGAGGAGATGACGCAGATCGAAGGGATGGTGCGGGATGACCCGAATTTTGAAAATTACAGTCTGAGCATCTCCCAAAACCAGGCCGTTGTCACTGCCTACGCGGTGGATAAATGCAGCAGAAGCAGTGAGAAGGCAGTAGAGGAATATACGGAAGCTTTCATGGAAAGGACCGGAATGGATATAGCGGTCGCGCCTACCGGAGGTTCCAGCAGTTCCATGTCCAGCACCTATTCGACCGATACCGTCGATGTGGTCATCCAGGGTGAGGATGCCGATGCCCTGGCGGAGGCCTGCATGCAGCTGGAGGAAATGATGGCCTCCACACCCGGTGTCATCCATGTCAAATCCGACGCTGCCACCAGACAGACTTCGGGACATGTCGTCGTGGATCCCCGCAAGGCAGCGGCGGCGGGACTGGCTCCGGCGCAGGTGGCACTGGACCTGTATCAGACCATGAACGGTGTCACGGCCGCCCATATGGAACTCAACGGCAGTGAGTATGATATTATCCTCAATTTTGCCGACGGGGCCTATGAGGATATCAATCAGCTGATGAGCAAGCCCCTGACGGGCGCCACAGGCAGTCAGGTGGTTTTACAGGATATCGCGTCCGTGGAGTACAGCCAGCAGCTGCAGATGATCCAGAAGAGCGGCGGCAAGATCCAGAACACGGTTTCCGCCACGACGGCGGAAGGAAGCAAGGGAGCGGTCACAAGGGCTGTTAACAGGGCCGCTGCACAGATGGAATTCCCTGAGGGCGTATCCCTGTCCAGCTCCATGATGGAAGATATGCAGGATGAAAACCTCACCGCGATCTTCAACTCGATCCTGGCGGGTATCTTCCTGGTATTCCTGGTCATGGCGATGCAGTTTGAATCGCCGCGGTTTTCCCTGATGGTCATGACCTGTATTCCCTTCTCCCTGATCGGTTCCTTCCTGCTTCTCTTCCTGACACGAAGCAGTATGAACATGGTCTCCATGATGGGCTTTCTCATGCTCATGGGTATTGCCGTCAATAACGGTATCCTTCTTGTCGATACGGTCAACCAGGAGAAAGAACACATGTCCCTCGAGGACGCCCTGGTCGAGGCAGGCAAGATCCGCCTGCGCCCGATCCTGATGACGACCCTGACGACCATCCTCGCCATGGTGCCTCTGGGCTGGTTTTCCGACAACAAGATGATGTCCAGTATGGCTTTCGTTATTATCGGCGGCCTTGTGGCCTCCACCATCCTTTGCCTGCTCATGATGCCGTCCTATTATCTGATCATCGCGAGGAAGGATAAGAAGGAAAAAAAAGAGAAAAAAAGACTCTTTGGAAGAAGGCAGAAAGGCATTCCGGAGAATCCGGAAATAAAACCGCTGCTGACTGAAACAGAAGATTTCGAAACAAAAGATTTCCAAACAAAAGATTTCCAAACAGAAGATTTCGAAACAGAAGATTCCGAAGCGGAAGAATTCCATGCGGAATATGCCGGAGAAATGGAAGAATTGTACGAGATGCCGCTGCCGGAAGAGGGGAATGTACAGAAAAAGGATAAGGATGAGTAATTAAGAATTAAGAATTAAGAAGAAAAATCTTGCTAATGTTTGTCAAGCTGATTTTTGAAGATTTTGAGCACTTTGAGAACAGAAAAGAGAGTAACCTTAATAAGACCTGCTGTTGCAGGCCATGTATGTGGAATTTAACAGTGCTCTCGGATATATAGAGCTCGTTGGCAATCTCGGCATTGGTCTTTTCCTCCAGGACAAGACGAAGTACGGATCTCTCGCGCACAGTCAGCTGATAGCGGCCGGAGAAATCCTCGAACTGCTGCTGGGGAGACTTATGCGTGCCACGGAGCCTCTGGACCAGGACAGGCATGTATAAGAGCTGATAGAGGCGGAAGAATACAAATACCGAGAGGGCAAAAAAGAGGGTGGTAATGATTACAAGGAGAGCTGTACGGTTGCGGAGACCGGTGCTGTACAGGGTGCCGACGGCATCCCCGAGCCTGCCGTACAAAAGGCCCAGGGCGGCCAGATAAAGAGGGCAGGGAGCCGTGGGAGTGCCGGTTAAGACTGTAGTGTCCGTGCTGCGGGCAGGACGGTCAGCGGACAGGGACAGGCCTGCATATGTATCCGTGTTTTGAGGAAGGTCTGCAGAGCCTTCAGGACCGTCCGCATGCGCGGCGGCATGCCCGCTCAGGTTTCCTGCCGCCAGGTCTGAGAAGAGCAGGATCCTGTAGACGCTGAAAAAACCGTAGAAAAAATAGTCCAGTCCCCAGAAAATCGTGCTGGAAATGGTCTCGCCCGAAAGAGAGAGCATGATAAAGGGCGTGATCAAAGCCGCGAAGGCGCAGACAGCACCGCTTTTTCTGCTCCTGTCAGAGATCAGGCCTGCGGCGATGAGCCCTGTTGCGTATACGGTGCGGGAGAGCTCCAGATTTACCCCTGCTGCAATATCCGCGGAAGGAAAATTAAAGCCCAGGTTTTTTTCCAGACTGAACAAAAACACCGTGAGCGCAGCAAGGAGCAGAAGGCTTTTGCCGGGTCCCCCTTCATGAATATGAATGGGTTCGATCTGTTCGCGGGGGGCTGAAAAAGATTCTCCGGCATGACCGCCGTCAGAATCTGCATCCGGTATTGTCTTCGAGATGAGATGGGAAAGCCGGCTCCCGTCATCAGCGGTACAGCAGGAGCGGAAAGCCATCATGGCAGCTGCGCACAGGACCAGGAGGAGAACGAGTACATAGGGGGAATGCATGATGTTTGGATTCCCTGCCAGGGAGAGCAGCCATACAGCGATGGAAGAGAGTCCGTAGCTGCTTCCGAAAACAGTGCCGCGGCGCTTTTTATCCACCCGGGCAGCCAGGTCATGCAGATAAAAACCCGCGATCATGCCGATGGCAACATTCATGAGACAGCCGAAAACAAAGGTGCCTGCGGGGAAGCGGCTCAGTACGGCAGGGATGCAGCACAGAAAAAACACGGCTGTTGAAGCGGAAAATACAGAGTATCCGTAAATATGGAGGAAGTCCTGTCTCCGGGAACGGGAAACAGACCGGTCTAAACAGATAAAAAGACAGAGTCCGCCTGCCTGACTCAAATAGCCTGCCACCAGAGTGATCAGGTCGATCCGGACAGGGTCGTGGATGATACCCATCAGATGATAGACCCATGCAAGCCAGGCAATGCTGGTCATGGAAAAACAGAGGAAGATCAGGAGGAAAGAGTGAAAAATATTGCCGATGCAATATTTTTCGCTCCGGATGTTTTTGCCGCGGGGCGGCTGTAAACATCCTGTGATCGTATCGGAGAAATCGCCTCCGCGAATTTCTCCTCGCGCTGCCGCTCTGACGAGCGGCATGGTCGGAAAAGAGTGAAAAATATTGCGGGAGACTCCCTTACGGATCTGTCTGACGACTCCCCGGGAGTTTCCTGCCTCTTCAGCTGTTCTGATTCTGCTTTCAGATCGTAAGTCGGACATTTTTCTTCCTGCCTCCCGCCGGGATGAAGCCTGTTTCGTGTTTC
>ONXK01000223.1 GCA_900321785.1 uncultured Lachnospiraceae bacterium
GGCCTGGTAAATTTGTCAAAGGGGAAACGGGGCATCTTGGTGACGACATAATCAAGAGATGGTTCAAAACAGGCCGGCGTGTTGGCGAGCATGATCTCATCCAGGGTCATACCGACGCCGATCTTGGCGGAAACCCGGGCGATGGGATAGCCGCTGGCCTTGGAGGCAAGGGCCGAGGAGCGCGACACGCGGGGATTCACTTCGATCAGATAGTATTGGAAAGACCGGGGATCCAGCGCAAACTGCACATTGCAGCCGCCCTCAATCTCCAGTGCCCGGATCACTCTGAGGGCACTGTCGCGGAGCATGTGGTACTCCTTGTTGGTCAGGGACAGACGACGATAGAGTCACCGGTATGGATTCCAACAGGGTCAACATTTTCCATATTACAGATGGTGACGGCTGTGTCGTTACTGTCACGCATGACTTCGTATTCAATCTCTTTATATCCCTTAACGCTTTTTTCAATCAGCACCTCATGGACCGGAGACAGCTGCAGGGCGTTTTTCATGATCGAGCGAAAGGCTTTTTCGTCTCCGGCAAAACCGCCTCCTGTACCTCCCAGTGTAAAGGCGGGACGCAGAACGACCGGATAGCCGATCTTGTCCGCCGCTGCAAGTCCCTCTTCCATGCTGTGGGCGATTTCCGAGGGCAGGACAGGCTCCCCCAGGGACTGGCAGAGTTCTTTAAAAAGAAGGCGGTCTTCGGCCCTCTCAATGGAACTGCTCCTGGTTCCCAGAAGTTCCGTCTGGCATTCAGCAAGCACACCCTTTTTTTCCAGCTGCATGGCCAGGTTGAGGCCGGTCTGGCCGCCAATGCCGGGAAGAATGGCGTCGGGACGCTCGTAGCGGATGATCTTGGCCATGTATTCCAGAGTCAGGGGCTCCATATAGACCTTATCCGCAATCGATGTGTCCGTCATGATCGTCGCAGGATTGGAGTTGCACAGGACCACCTCATATCCTTCTTCCTTCAGGGCAAGGCAGGCCTGGGTTCCGGCATAATCAAACTCTGCCGCCTGCCCGATCACAATCGGACCTGAGCCGATGACGAGGACTTTATGGATGTCATTTCTTTTGGGCATGAGGGTCTCCTTTTCAAATATGGGTATGCAGGTGTGAGGGACGAGCCTTCACAGCATAGGAGAGGCATTGCTGTATTACAGTCCTTTGCCCAGGACCTCTGCTTTGGCAAGAGCCGCCTCTGCGCCCTTCTGAAAGGCTGCGACGAGTGCTGCTGTGTTTCCGCTCTTGTGGGGGCTGCCGTTCAAAACAAGAATCTTCATAAAAACAATTCCTCCTTTCTCGTCCTGTACCTTCTCCGGAACGGGGAAACACTGTCAGAGGACAGTTTTCTAAATCTGCAGGCCGGGCTTTCTACAGCTGTCCGACCGGCTTCCAGCAAGATACTGAATTCCATTTCTGCTCTTATCATTGAGCTTATGAATCGATTATAAAAAGAGGTAATAAGCGGTGTCAATGGTGCGAGGGAACAAACTTAGTACCCGAAGCTTTTACCGGAAGCTATTAAAGGATGTTTTTGCCGGAAGTTTTTTACCGGATGTTTTTATTAAAGCTTTTGTTGGCAGCTCACATTATTGTTTAACAAATCCATAGCTGCCGCCGCGGTTTTTTTATTCATCGGCGTATACTGTCCAGAAACTTATCAAACAAGTATGCGCTGTCCTGGGGGCCGGGGGCGCTTTCGGGATGGTACTGCACGCCGAAAGCTCTGTCCCGGGCACATTCCACGCCTTCGATGGTTCCATCCAGCAGATTGACATGGGTAATCGAGAGCGGGGTCTGTGCCAGACTCTCCTCCTGGATGGCATAGGAATGGTTCTGGGAAGTGATCTCGATTTTTCCTGTCAGAAGGTTTTTTACCGGATGGTTGCCGCCGCGGTGACCGAACTTCAGCTTGTAGGTGCGGGCCCCGTAGGCCAGGGACAGGATCTGGTGTCCCAGGCAGATTCCGAATATGGGATATTCCCCAATGAGGGAACGGACCGTGGCAATGGTCTCCGGTACATCTGTGGGGTCGCCGGGCCCGTTGGAGAGGAGGATCCCGTCGGGCTGCAGGGCCCTGATCTGAGCAGCCGGTGTATTCCAGGGCAGGACTGTCACCGTGCATCCCCTGTGGTTGAGAGAGCGGACGATATTGCGCTTGATTCCGCAGTCAATGGCGGCGATCCGCAGGGGTCTTGCGTAGAGGGAAAATGCGGGCCGGATGGAGTTGACCGGCTTCAAAGAACCTGAAGTACTAAAGGCATTCGATACAGGCAGGGGCGATTCGGCTGTCCAGGGATCCCTGCAGCTGACGCGGGAGACAGCATTGGTGGGAAGTTTTGCGGCGGTCAGAATCGCCAGCCCCCTTTCCAGAGGCGTTTCGGCATCCGTGAGCAGGGCCTTCCTGGTCCCGTAATCGCGGATAGACCGGGTCAGGGCGCGTGTATCCACCCCGCTGATCCCGGGAATCCCCCTGGCGGCCATGACCTCTCCCAGGCTCCCGACACTGCGGAAATTGGAGGGCTCCTCCTGGTATTCGCGCACGATCATGGCCCCGATCGAAGGGTTAATGGATTCATAGTCCTCCGCCGCCATGCCATAGTTGCCGATCAGGGGATAGGTCATGACGACTGCCTGATCTGTGTAGGAAAGATCGGACAAAATCTCCTGATAGCCTGCCATGGAAGTGTTGAAGACGATCTCGCACACCCTGTCTTCACAAGCGCCGAAAGCCTCTCCGTAAAATTCTCTTCCGTCCTCCAGAATGATCTTGCGTTTTTTCTTTTCTTTCATGATACTCTCCATGCCCGGACGTTTTTGTGCCGGACAGCAGTATTTACTAAAACTCTGACCATGGCGCTGGGATACACCATTTGCATGATAAAAACCAGGTCCACCATGTCGATGCGGGCAAAGGTCTGCAGGAGTCCGGCTGCCTGTCCTGCTCGGCCCGCCGGCCTTTCTATTTTCATCAGACGCCGCTTGCTCCGTAGTTGGAAAGGACACTGGCGGAGGGGTCGTTGACATCGCAGCCCTCCCACTCCTTGTTGGGCATCCAGAAGTCAGCCACCATTTCGGCCTGGCCGGGATAGTATTTTTCAAAAATCTCCCGGTAGAGCAGGGATTCTTTGGTAAAAGGCATGGCATGGGTGTACTGACGGCGTCTGGTCTCAAATTCTTCGTCCGTGTAGAGCGACTCCGCGTAGTCCATGAGGTCGCGGCGCATGGAATGGCCGACCGCATCGGAGAAAGCCGCCTTCTCGCGCATGAGGATTTCATA
>ONXK01000096.1 GCA_900321785.1 uncultured Lachnospiraceae bacterium
TGCGTTTACGATGATCTTGTTAAAATCCTTAACCGACATCAACTGGGCTTCGATCTTGTCAAAAGCCATGTCATGGATATCCTCAAGGGAAATGCAAATGACATTCTCCGCCTTATAGGCGCCGGCGGTCTTCTCTTCAATATAGGCGGGCATAGAAGCTGCCTTGTAACCGAAGGTCTTATCCTTTGCAAACTCTGTCTCGCAGGCATTGACCAGCTCATCGCCGTATTTGACGTAGTGCACATCTCCGATAGTGAAACGGCCGCCTTCTTTAAAGAAAGGGCACATGATCTCGCCGTCGATCTGCTTGCCGGTATATTTCTCATAATCGGCTTTGAGAAGCTCGGTCTCCAGAGGATAGTGACCGCGCAGGGTGGAATCGCTGCGGCTGATATAGATGTATTCTCTGCCGGTCTCTCTTGCGACTTCATCCACAACCGCTGCGATCTCATGATGCGCTTTCGTGGTCTGCTCCGCTGTGAAACCGCGGGAATTGGTCATCACATAAAACAGATTGTTCTCTTCTTCGAAACCTGCCTTGATGCTGTCGTGGTCCCATCCGGTGTAAACATGAATGTCATGTACTGTCTGGACACCTGTCGGATCGTCATCGAGGACGACAATTTTTTTATTATTGGCGGCAATCTCTTTCGCCAGGAGGGCGTCCACTGCTGCCTCGTCAATTTTCTTATAGGAATTCAATACATCTGCACTGATCGACATAACACTAATCTCCTTCTCTATAGCAACCCTGAACACTCATTTTTATCTGTTCCGGATCCCTGGTCTTCCGTAACACGATGCTGCATGCGGATCCGGATCTTTCCCCGGATTATTCAGGTCTTTTCACTTCGCAGTCAGCCAGTTTCTCAAAGTACTGGACGATTCCGCCGTGGTCATCGTTCATGTGACCATGAATCTTGAGTGTCTGCATGATCTCATAGAGCTGTGCAGTATAAGGAATAGGAGCGTCGATCGCATGTGCGGAGTTGACGCAGTTCTTGATATCCTTGTGGTTGATGCGGATCGGTCCGCCGGGCTTAAAGTTCCGGTCGATGATCATCGGGATCTTCGCATCCATCACAGCGCTGCCTGCCAGTCCGCCGCGGATCGCCTGGTAGACCTTCTCGGGATCTGCGCCTGCCTTGGCTGCAAAGACAAATGCCTCGGAAACAACTGCAATGGTATTGTTGACGATCATCTGATTGGCAAGCTTGGCTGTGGAGCCGCTGCCGCTGGGGCCGATCAGAAGAGCAGAATTGCCGAGAATCTCAAAGAAGGGCTTCATAGCGTCGAAATCCTTCTGATCACCGCCGCACATAATGGCAAGACTGCCTGCAATGGCACCGGGTTCACCGCCGGATACAGGTGCATCAACAAAACCGACACCTTTTTCTTTAAGCTTCTCATAGCAGTACTGAGACTCTACAGGTGTGACAGAGCTCATATCGCAGACAAGAGCACCCGCTTTGATGGTAGAAGCGACGCCGCCCTCACCGAAAAGAATGGATTTAACGATATCACCGTTGGGAACCATAGTGATAATGACGGGGCACTCAGCTCCGATTTCCGCATAGCTGGCTTCTTTACCGCCATTCGCCACGACATCCGCTACTGCATCCTTATTGAGGTCTGCGCAGACAACTTCAACGCCTGCCTTGAGAAGGTTCTTTGCCATGGGCCTGCCCATGATTCCAAGACCGATAAATCCTGCTTTCATTTGATCCCCTTTCTTCCCTGTTACGGGAAACTGCTGTATATGACCCCTGTCTTGACGGGTTTTATGCACAACTGTCCGTGCTCTTCCGCCTCTTTGGTCATCTCCCTTACTACTGTCTGATGCCTGCCCAGCTGCAGACTGGATCAGCATCCCGAAATCCGAATACCGGTATACCGCTTCGATGAATATATCTTACCAGAATGCCGGTATACCGGTCAAGAATAACTGCCCTTTAAATTTTCACAAAATTTACACAAACAAATTGTGGAAGTCTTACAATTTCGTTATTTAATTAACAGTATCGATAACATTGTCTTTATTGAACGGTTGACATCTTTCATATGAAAAAATACAATATCGATGTATGTTTCGTATTTATTGATTGACTAAGGACATCAGACAGAGGTTTTTATGGCAAAGTACACACCGCTTCAGGAAAAAGCATATGAATATCTGAAGGACAAGATTTCTCGCGGTGAACTGGAACATGGGAAATTCTATTCCGAGACCAGGATGGCAGCAGAGATCGGTATCTCACGAACTCCTTTCAAGGATGCCCTTGTCCGTCTTTCACAGGACCGCTACATAGACATCGTCCCCAGCAGGGGGTTCTGTCTCCATACGCTTTCCCTGCAGGACATCACCAACACCTACCAGTCGCGCACTGCGGTCGAAGGCTTCTGTGCACTCACTCTGCACAACAGAAGAACGGAAAAAGAGGCAGCAGCCGTGATCGATGCTCTCTTTAAAGACATCGAGAACATGGAGAAGGCAATATCTGAAAATGCATCATTTTCCGAGATTCTCAGGCACGATCTGTCTTTTCACACAAGAATTGTGGAATTCAGTAAAAATGAGGAGCTGATCAGTCTTTATGAATCCCACAACCATCAACTCTATGACATCGCCATGAAGACCTTTGAGCTGGAGGGAAGACCTTCTATTGCTGTCGCCGAACACCGCGATATTCTGGAACATATGGTCTCCGAGGAAGAGGGCGCCATGGCAGGTACTTATCTGAGCGTCATGAAGCATATGGACAATACCAGAGACATCGTCATAAAACTCATGTCCTGACTATGCAGTACACTCGCAGGTATTATGCAATGAGTCTTCTATAAAGCGGGCTGTCCCACGGCTGTTTTTTCAGGACCTGCTTACAAGTCTTTTGCAGTGAAGAATAAAAAAGACCCGGATCCTGCCAATCACTGAAGTGACCCCCGAAAGTCTAACTTTTGGGGGTCATCTCACACCTGGTCAAAAAGGAGTGAGCACCTGGTCTTTGTCGATCACAGTCTCCGGGGTCAGCACACTTCCGTCTTCACAGTACCAGCCGTCGATGCTTCCGTATTTTTTCCGAAAGCTGCTGTAGAAATGCTCTCCGTATTCCTCCGTAGGGACAAATCCGATCGCTTTCCCCCGCGGCAGGTAAATATCCATATCTTTAAATCCATATCTGAGTGTCACTTTGCAGAAAGACTGCGGATCTTTATCATACTCCTGCCAGAAAGCGCTTCTTCCCCGCATCCAGGTCACAAGAGCTTCAAAGGCTGTTTCAAACGCATCTTCTCTTTCCCATCTGCGGGCATCCATAAAGACACCGGAAGCTATTTTCCTGCCCTGGTCCGGCATCCCCGGAACAGGCAGTTCAGAGTTTTCCTCCAGATACTCCTTCAGGGTCGGAAAAAACTGTTCCCGGGCGAACCGCTCCATTTCTTCCGAAAAGGCGGGGAACTTCTCCATTTCGGTCAGCCAGCCCTCTCTGTGGTCTTTAAGCCACACACTCTGCCTTGTGACATTCGGCAGGTTCCCCAGTCCGGTCGTTCCCATGGAGAGATCGAAGTCCCAGACAGGACCGCAGTAAAGGTGCGGGTCATCCGCATCCTTGTAGACAAAAAAGCTGAAACTTTCGACATCCCACTGTACCATGAAATCCTGCAGCAGATACATAGCCGCCCAGGAGTCTTTGTCAAAATATTCCTCCCAGGATTTCCCGGTTTCTGGATTGATCCCGTCCCCGCTGCAGAGAGCCGCCTCCGCCTCCCGCATATATCCGGCGATATACTCACACTCCTTCAGCGGGATATTTTCCGGATATTTCACGACAAAATGATGGGTCTTCGTGGAAAACCAGCAGTCTTCCTCCTCGTAGCGGGCATCGATCTCCAGAAGATATCCTCCTGTGATATTTTCGGGCACTGCATCCCGGGATGCTGCATGGATCTCAAGTCCATCTGCATCGACCAGGTCCACTGTATCCGTTTTATTGTCTGTTCCTGAGGGACCGCCGGACTCCGTCTCAGCCTGCTGTGTCTGCGCCATCATGGGGCTTTGCGCAGCTGCAGCCTTGTTCGCCTTCTCCAATTCTGCGATCCGGACGCTGCCGCCTTTGGCATTGGGCCGCTGTGCCATCAGATACAGGCCGTGGTAGAGACCGTTGAAATAGACATTGACGAAGACAGACTCCGGGGAAGCGGGCATACCGCACAGACCTGCGAGATCATATGCAGCCTTATTTCGCATAAAGGAGGAATCCGAGTAATTGGCGATCAGGGCGAATTTTCGGGACTTTTCCATCCCTAAAAGCGCCTGATCTGCAGAAAGGTTGAGGCTGTACTGTTTTTTATCCTCCTTCCAGCTGCTGTTGCCGCGCCCATGGATCTCACATTCTCCCGCTGTATTCCCGCTGCCGTCCGCCGCACATACCCGGTAACTGCATTTTTCCCGCACGGACTGATCTGAATCTACGGCATCAAGACTGCCGGTTGCCGTATTGATATAGAGCGAAGGGATGTCCCCGGAACAGTAAAAGACAATATCCGCTTCTTCTCTGACTTCCCCCTTCTTTCCAAGCGCCTGCGCATGCCAGGAGGATCCGTTGGACATACTGCCTGCCGCAAGCATATCCCGACTGTGCAGAGTGACGGACTCTCCCGCTTTTTCATCCGCAGGATCCAGCCGGAGAGAGTCAAAAAGCGTAAAGGAGATGCGTGCATTCTCCTGCAGATCCGCCGGCAGCCAGACTGCCCATTTTCCCTCACCGGTCCGGAAAAGCCGTATCTGCCGTAAAGCATCGGGAACCTCTGCCTTATCGTTTGCTGTCTCTCCAGTCCCGGGGTCTCCGATCACAATATCCTCAAAAAGCGAATATCCTTTCAGGCCGCTTTGATCTTTCTCTTCGATTTCCTGTTTCTGCAGATGCTCTGAAACAAGGATGCCAGACACCATCAGAGCAGTGAGCAGGATCATAACAGACAAGAGTTTCTTTTTCATGTATTCCTTTCACAGAGACTGTACGTTTCCGGTCATACCCTGACCAGGGTGTGACTGTGAAACCTTGCGTTCGGCGATTCCAATACGCTTCGCATTGTTGAATCGCCGCGTGCCGGGTTACTTGTACACGCCCTTCGAGTGGGCGTGTACAGATCAGTGACCGGTTTTATTTTAACAGATTATCAAAACGTCAAAAAGCCCGGAAACCGTCTATCGGCTTCCGGGCTCTGATCATTGAAAGGATATGCATCAGCTTTTATGTCCCTTTTCTGCCGATGGCGGAAAAAAGACATTTACAGCATGATCGGGAAGGTCTTCCGGTCAGCAGAGTGCTGCAGTCTCACGAGCAATTGCAAGCTCCTCGTTGGTGGGGATGACATATGCCTGGACGGTGCTGTCATCGGTGGAAATCTTGATGACTTCGCCGCGGCCCTTGTTGGCCTCTTCGTCAAGCTTGACGCCGAGGTAGCCGAGGTACTGCATGACTTTGGCGCGAACGAAGCCGCTGTTCTCGCCGATACCGGCTGTGAAAGCGATGTAGTCAACGCCGTTCATGGAAGCAGCGTAAGCGCCGACATACTTGGCAACACGATAGCAGAATGCATCGATGGCCAGCTGGCAGGCCTTGTCGCCTGCAAGATAGCCGTCTTCCAGATCACGGAAGTCGGAGGACTTGCCGTTGGACAGAGCGAAGACACCGGACTTCTTGTTGAGGACAGATACGACCTCAGCGGCTGTCATGTTCTCTTTGCCTGCGATGAACTCGATGATGGCGGGATCAATGTCGCCGCTGCGGGTGCCCATGATCAGGCCTTCAAGGGGAGTAAGGCCCATGGAAGTGTCGACACACTTGCCATTGCAGACAGCGGAAATGGAAGCGCCGTTGCCCAGGTGGCAGACGATGGTCTTGATGCTGTCATAAGGCTTGCCGGCGATCTCTGCCATCTTCTTGGAAACGAAGGAGTGGCTGGTGCCGTGGAAGCCGTAACGGCGGACTTTGTACTTATTGTAATAATCCATGGGAAGGGCATACATATATGCCTTCTCGGGCATGGTCTGATGGAAAGCGGTATCAAAAACTGCGACCATGGGAGTGTTGGGCATCAGAGCCTTGCAGGCATCAACACCGATCAGGTTGGCGGGGTTGTGCAGAGGAGCAAGGTCGGAGACTTCCTTGATTGCCTCGATGACTTCGTCATTGATCAGTACGGAGGTAGTGAACTTCTCGCCGCCATGGACGATACGATGGCCGACTGCACCGATCTCGTCGAGAGACTTAAGGACGCCTGTTTTCTCGTTGGTCAGTGCCTCAAGTACCAGGCTGACTGCTTTATTGTGGTCGGGCATGGGAGTCTCGTTTACTTCCTTGCCGGTATTTTTAACCTTATTCTCATAAGTGATCACAGAGCCGTCGATGCCGATTCTCTCACAAAGACCCTTGGCAAGGAGTGCTTCGGTCTCGGAGTCGATGACCTGGAATTTCAGTGAGGAGCTGCCGCAGTTGATTACCAGAATGTTCATTTTTTCTGTCCTTTCGATAGATTCTTTGTTGTAAAGCATTTATTGTAACATCCGCAGGCACCTGTCCGTCATAAGGGCCGGGAGCCTGACCAAAGCCGCATACCATGACCTGATCGGGGTCTGCTCTGCAGCTTCATGGCCTTTGTCCCGCAAAAAAAGACATAAGACCATTTGAATTATTACCCTATGCTATTATATCATTTATACTGATTCATTCAAGTGTAAAAAAACGTGCAAAACAGACATAAACCAGGTACATGTTACAAGTCACACCCGAACCAAACACTTTGCTGTCAGGTGCGGGGCCTGCAGCCCTGACCGGGCTCAACATCATACACAAGCATTTGACAGGACAGGAAGGAACAAAACAGCATATGAAAGTAACCGGTATCATCATGGAATGTAATCCCTTTCACGAGGGGCATGCATATATTCTGCAGGAAGCGCGAAGACTGACACAGGCCGATTATATTGTCGTTGCTATGAGCGGTGATTACGTGCAGCGGGGAGAGCCTGCTCTGTACGACAAATATATCCGCGCTGAGGAGATCCTGCGTGCGGGGGCGGATCTGGTCCTGGAGATTCCCCTCTTTGCCGCCTGCGGGAGTGCCGAGTATTTCGCCCGGGGCGGCATCGCTCTTCTGGACAAGCTTGGAATTGTCACTGACCTCTGCTTCGGATCGGAGAGCGGCGATCTGGACAACATCCTCCGGTGTGCCGGGGCTCTGGCAGGTGCAGAAGACGGACCGCCCTCAGAAAAAACGGCCCGATACAGAAGTGTACTGCAGGAGGGACTGAAAAGCGGGATGACCTTCCCTGCTGCAAGGTCGGCTGCCCTGGAAGATACCTTCATAAAAGAGGGCGAGACTCTCTCCTATCCTTCTGTTCCCAACGATGTGCTGGCTGTGGAATACTGCCGGGCACTCATGCTCCTGGGCAGTGACATACGTCCCCATGCGATCGGCCGGATCAATGTGCCCTCCGCCACACAGTACAGGAAAAGCCTCCTGCAGGACCGGGCCGGCATTCCCGCCGGACGGACGGCTTCCGGCCGGGGCGCGGATGATTCTTTACCTCTCTCCGATAACCGGTCCCGGCACACGGATGCCTGTGCCCCTGATACGGACTTCACGATCCGGACCCCGGAGCAGTTTCTATCACAGAGTACGGTCAGCCAGATTCCTCCCATTCCTCTTGGCGCGAATGATTTTTCCGAATATTTGATGTATGCACTCAAAATGCATGAGCATGAACTGGAAACATATGCGGATGTATCGGAGGATCTCGCCGCACGGATCAGAAAGAATCTCGGCAGCTACCGGGGGTTCACTGACTTCTGTGATCTCATCAATACCAGGAACCTGACCCGTACCCGTGTCAGCCGCTGCCTCCTGCACATTCTCCTGCAGATCAGGAAGGAACGTCTGCATGCCCTGCAGTCCGCGGGAATAGTCCTCTATCTGCGGCCGCTCGCCTTTCGCCGTACCGCATCCCCGCTTCTATCCGCCATCAGCCAAAACGCCTCGGTTCCCTTCCTCTCCAGACTGTCGGACGCAAAAAGCCATCTTGCGCCCAAGGCCTTCTCCTTCCTGGAAGAAGAAATGCGGGCAGAGGACCTTTACTGCATGACACTGTCATCCGTCTCCCGCGGCTTAGCGCCGGAGGAGCCCCCTGTTCTCCCGGTTCCGGGTGCCATGCAGAGGAGACTCCCTGTATTTCGAACTGTGGAGGATTTGAGTGGGACACAATGAGCCATACCGACAGATTCACAGCCTTCGGCTGTTCAATGTCGCGGCATTCGCCGTATACGACTTTCGGTTGTTCACTGTCGCGGCATTCGCCCCTTTCCACAAGTATTGACAAACACGGTTCATTTGTGTAGACTAACAGCGTTAGAAACATGGAAAAGACCAAAGACTACGAGATGCTTGCCGAAAACCTGTGCGACATACACTTCCTCTATTCCAAGGATTTGTCCAATGTGTTTGAACAGCACAGCACCCGGGGTGAAGAGGCTGCTCTGTTCTGGCTCTCAAAACTGGAAACGCCCGTTTCGGCCGGAGAGCTTGCTTCGAAACTGGGAATCACTTCCGGACGCATTGCCAACATACTCAGCAGCCTGGACAGAAAAAAATACATCGAACGCCACCGTTCCTCAAGGGATCGCAGGCAGATCAATGTTGCCCTCACGCCGGCCGGCGCCGATCATATCCGGGACGTCTATGAGAAGGCCAAAAAGAGCCACATGATCCTGCTGAAAAAAATGGGCGATGATAACGCCGAGGACTTCATCCGCCTCATGAATCTGGCGATCACTGCCGCCTCGGAAACGGCCAGCCGTAAACCGGCAGATCGGTGACCCGGCAGATATATAATCCGGCAAATCAATGGACCGGCAGATTTATAATCCGGAAAATTAATGACCCGGCAGATTTATAATCCGGCAAATTAATGACCCGGCAGATTTATAACCGCAATAAGCAATAAGATATATATTACATGATCATAAAACCTCCGTGATCCGGATGGTGCTATGCTGCAGCTGTATGCATAGTATTGTCCGGATCACGGAGGTTTCTTTTTTTCAGATCAGTTTCTGGTGCCGGGATCCTTTCTTTCCTGAAGAGCTTTCTTATTGATCTCAAAAATAACTTCGATCGTTCCTCTTGGAATGAAAAAAGGATTTCCGTAGGGATTCAGAACGATTCCCTGAATATGTGCCGGAACAGGATCCCCGGCGGAAGGCCTGCTCTGTTCCCCCGAATCTCCGTTTTTCCCTGTCTGCTGCGGGACAGTCTCCTCTGCCGCATCTGTTTTTACAGGCAGAAAACGTTTGAAGAGGGCGTCCATCACATAAGAAAGGACCATTCCCGTCCCGCCTGTGCGCGCACCGTCTCCTGAGGCGGCTGCGGCTTTTGCCTGTGCCGCGTTTGCCTTGTCAAGCTCGGCGCGGCTGGTGTAGGCAGGCTGCCAGATCCTGCCGTCCGTTGAACGAATGACCTGCATGGTGTAGACCATGGCCTCCCCGGAAGATGTCTGTCCCGATACGCCGGCTTCATTGGACACAGCAGCCGCTTCGGCACGCTTTGCGCTCGTCACGGGCACGAAAACGCGGCCTTTTTGGTTTATGCGGACGCGCACCATCTCAAGCGCCTCAACAAAGGACTGTTCATCCCTTTTTTCCCGCATTTTACCGATTGCCTTCTCCAGAAGTTCATTGCCCTGTACTTCTGCGGGGTGGTGTGAGGAGGCACGCGTGAGGGCCTGTTCCCACCTGGCCCTTGCCTGAGGATTCTGACTGCGGACAGCCTTTTTCTGCGCCTCCCTGGCCGCAAAATCGTCTGCAGCCTTTCTGAGGTCTGCCGGAAGACGGGACATGGCCTCCTCCCGGATTTCATCCGGTATGCCGAAAAATGCTTCCGCGATGCTGCCTGCGATCGCCGCAATATCGGCACAGTTTCCGCCGATTGCAACTGCCCTGCGCAGAACATCTTCAAAATCTCTTCCGTTTAAAAAAGCGGACATGGCAGCGCGGACACACATGGCAGGTACACTGCTGCCGCCCTCATTGCCTGTATTGCTCTGACCGGATACCGCAGGGTCTGCGGACAGTCCGGCCGCACCCGAAAACATCCTCATCCCGCCGGCACGTAGTATCTCCTCCCGCATCTCTTTTTCATCGGGAATCCTGTATCCGAACTCCTTCTCCAGGCAGCCGGCAATATAAGGTTTGGTGCACCTGTGGATCGCCAGAAAAACGGCACAGGCCACGGCTTCCGCCGCCTTGACGGACTCTGTGCCGCGGTGGGTGAGTCCTGCCTGTACACGGGCCATATGACGCATCATGTAGAGGTCATCCTGAAATGTCCAGGCCACAGGACTGACTCTGGCAGCGGGGCCGGCGTCCTCCGCCTGTGCGGAAGCTTCGCCTCCGCGGAAGAGCCAGATACTCATATCCATCGGATATCCGGCAAGCGGATGTTTCTGTCCGAAGTCCCGCATGGCTTTTGACAGTTCTTTCTTATAGTTTTCTTCAAATGCATTCTGCGGAATCTGCGGAGCCTGTGTCTTTGCGCCGCCCACTGTGATGACGGGCGACCCGTCCTGCCTGTTTTCACCCTTATCGCCGTTTTCGCCGGATACTTCCTTTTCTTCTCTTTCTGCCTGATTTCCCTTTCCTGCAAGAATTTCGGGGATCCTTCTTTCAAACTGCAGAAGCCCCGCTTCCACAGCTGCCGCCAGGACTGTTTTGTCCGAATAGTCTTTTCCTTCTTTCGCAGCCCCGTCTTTTGCGCCGGATGCATAGCCGGCCTGCTTCTCCGGAAACAGCGGTATGTTCCTGTCAGTCAGATCTTCATGTTCATATTCATAAGGGAATCCGACCAGATCCCCGATGATTGCGCCATACATATGTATTATTCTCCATTCCGGAGCGTTCTGAACGGGGGGTACAGTCAGCCCCGTCTGTCATGATCACTGCCTGCGGCGCTCCGGCACAGACAGCCCTTTCCATTATCGTTTATCGAGAGGTTCGAGTCGTTTTCATTCAAATGATCGACCCGTGATTCCTATTCTTGGGATCGACCTGTGATCCTCAGCCTTAGGATCGACCCGTGATTCTCATGCATAGGATCGACCCGTGATTCTCAGTCATGGGACTGATCCCCGGTTTTTATCCCGGGATCGTCTCCGGCTTTCTGTCAGAGTCCCAGAATCCCGCGGATCGCTTCCGCGGCACCATCATGTTCATTGTCCAGCGTGACCCGGTCAGCAGTCTCCTTGACATAGTCGGGCGCATTTCCCATTGCCACCGACAGTCCCGCGCCGCGCAGCATAGGCCGGTCATTGTCGCCGTCTCCCAGTGTCATGATCTCTTCATCTGTTATACCAAGATGCCGGCCCAGATCCTCCAGGGAACGCCATTTATCCGCCTGTGCGTGTGTGATCTCCAGGTCTGTATAATAGGGGACCAGTATGTGCAGCATCCTCTCCCCGTCATTGCCGCGGATCTTTTTGAGCCGGGCAAAAGCTGCGTCCCTCTGCTCCTGCGAAGGGAACATCAGCGATATATTTTCCACATGTGATCCAGGATCTGACAAAAGCGCTTCAAAACCCGGAACGATCTTCCGGCTCCGGTTGATGTAGTCAAGGATGGGAGGGGCAATGCTGAATCTCTCTTCCAGCATTGTCTGGGTTCGCGGATCATGGTATCCGACTCCCTTTACAAATATTTCCCGGATCACATCTTCTCCCGGTGCCGCTTGCAGAATTCTTTTTACAGTGTCGTGGGAAAGATGGGCTTTGCGCAGAACGGTCCCGGGAGTTCTTCCTCCCAGGGTTCCTTTCAGTATCAGTTCTCCCCGGTCCCCGTCCCCGGTACCTCTCGACAAATCATAGGTGTTGGCGCCGTTGGACGTGATCACATACCGTATTCCGGGAATATCCAGCACCTCTCGGGGAACGCCGGCAAGCGGCCGTCCCGTGACGGGAACCACTTCGATCCCTGCGCGGATGGCATCTGTAAGAGCTCTTCTGGACGCCGCCGTGAGCTCTTTCTGTCTTGTCAGAAGCGTGCCGTCAAGATCTATTCCGATCAGCCGTATCTGTCTGTCCATTTTCAGTCATTCCTCCCGGTTTACATGATCCGCCGTCTCCCCCATTGCGGTTATTCTGGGCACTGACGGTTTTAGAGAAATATTATATCACGCCATCCCGTTTCATGGTATAATGACATTCCATAGTTCGGTTTTCCGGTTTCCGGTTTCCGGTCTACCGGTTTTTTACATTTTCCACAGCAGGCCGGAGTGCCCTTGCCCGACGGCAGCGGTCGATCCCGGTAGAGGTGTGATTGAGCCGGCGGTTACTTTTTTCGGAGAAACAGCGATGGAAAAATATTTCGATCTGCATGGTGCAGATTTTACAATAAGGTGTAAAATATATTTTGCCCCGGTGGCAAAGCCGGCTGCCGGAATCGAAACAGGCCTTGAAGAGGCCGGACAGCCTTTTCGTCATGTTATCGTCTTCTGCCACGGTTTCGCAGGTCATAAGGACAATGCCATGGCGCAGAAACTCGCCGGCAGGATCCTGGAAAAACACGATGATACTGCCCTTGTCATTTTCAACTGGCCGGGCCATGGAGATGACGATCACGCCGGGATCACTCTGGAGGACTGTGACGCCTATCTGGGCACTGTTCTGGAATATGTCCGCAGCACACTCCATCCCCGGATCCTCGACGCCAGCGCCACCAGCTTCGGCGGCTATCTGGTGTTGAAATATATATCCGATCATGGCACAAATCCCTTCCGCCGTATCTGTCTGCGCTGTCCCGCAGTAGTAATGCACAGAGTGCTGACAGAAAAGGTACTGACAGCCGAAGATCTAAGGACTCTTTCCGAAGGCGGAGAAGTCCCTTCGGGCTTTGACAGGAAGGTGATGCTCTCTCCCGCTTTCATGCAGTCCCTCAGGGACAACGATATCACCGCTCTGGATTTCGCCCCCTATGCTGCGTCCATGCGGATCGCGCAGGGAACTGCCGATGAGCTGGTCCCTTTTGACGCCGTGCAGTCTTTTGCAGGCAGAAACGGTATCTCCATGGTCACCGTTGAAGGTGCCGACCACCGTTTTCTCGATCCCGCGAAAATGGACCTGGTCCTCAGGACATTCATGCAGTTCCTTGACCTGTAAGGTAACGGGCGGATCTGTATTTGCGTGATTACAGGAGAAATCTGTTCCCGCGGATATTTCAGCGCGGATTCTTTTTTGCAGGTGATATCACTACGGATTATTTCCCGCGGGTTTTTTACGAAGCTTCTTAAGTTTTATACAGCCATATATAGTGAAAGACAAAAGTGAGTATTGATGAATTCGTCCTTCCTCTGACGAAGGATTTATTAAAATATCATACGAGATGGAATGAGCGTTCGCTCAAGCCCTATACAGACGAACTCTTTGATCTGTGGGCGGAGAACGGTGTGGACGGACTGCTGGACACACAGCTTCAGGGCCCCACTCTGACCCGCTTCGGAATCGTCCCTGACGACCGGCGCAGTGCGGATCGGATCATCAGCCTTCTGCCCACCTACAAAGCGATCTTTAACCGGGGGGACGTTCAGGTATATCGTGCGGACGGACACATCTATATCGATGTGCCATGGCAGACAGACCAGGTGTATCTGGGCGATATACTGACAGACAGCGAGTTTGAGGATGCGCAGAGTTTTCCCCACGCGATCCCTGTAGCGATCGGAATGGACATCTACCGGCAGAGTTATTTTGCAGACCTCTCCCGGACCCCCCATCTGCTCGTTGCCGGTGCGGGGCGCACCGCTTTTCTGCACGGTATCATCATCAGCCTCCTGCTCTCCCATATTCCGGAAGAGATCGAGATTTACCTCTGCGGTCAGCGGCGCAGCGAATTTGACCGCTACGCACCCATTCCCTACTGTCAGATTTCCTCCGACCCTGCCGAGGAGATGGCACTCCTGGAAGATCTCAACGCCGAAGTAGACCGCCGCTATGCGGCACTCTACGAGAGCCGCTGCAGGTCCATCTATGATTACAACCGCAAAGCAGGCATGATGAAGCATCTCATTGTGATCATCGAAGAATTCGCCAACCTCAACGCGATCGGTAAGCGGCATGCCGCAAATCTGCTGATCCGTCTCTCTGAAATGGCCTCCGGCTGCGGGATCCATGTGATCGCCGCTTCGGAAAAGAGCGTCTACTTCCGCCCGATCCGGGACAGCTTCCCCGCCCGCGTATGTCTTCGCACTGATACTGTGGCGGATTCCTATGTCATGGTCGACCGCAAGGGTGCCGAAAAACTCGGCAAGAAAGGTATGCTCTACTACCTCGACGGCTCTTCCCAGACGCCTTTCCTGCTCCAGAGCGGCAGCGTCACCACCAAAGAGATCAAGGCCGTAGTCGCAGCGATCATGGACAATTTTGAAGAAGTTGAGGAAAAAGGCCCCACCTTCTGGGACAAGCTCTTCTCACGATAAATCATCTACATCTCGGAAAGGGTATATATGCAGTATAAAGCAGTGATTTTTGATATGGACGGAACGATCCTGGATACAGCAGGAGATCTCACGAGCTCTGTCAATTATGCTATGGGCAAGTGCGGACACAAGCATGACTACGTCCGCGAGCAGGGAAAGAGGCTTTTCGGGAGCGGTGCCCACGCTGCCCTGCAGCGCGCGCTCGCCATTGAAGCAGGCATTACAGATCCCGCAAAGCTCCGTGAGATCGGCACACCGGAAATGATGACCGTCCCGGGGATCGACGAGTCTGAAGTCGCCCGTATCGAGGCGCTCCGCGAGAGAGGAATCCCTACTGCTGTCGTCTCCAACAAGCCCGATCCCGCTGTCAAAAAGCTGGCAGACGACTGTTTCGATAATCTGCTCGACGCAGCTGCCGGCGAACAGGAAGGAATCCGCAGAAAGCCGGCTCCCGATATGGTGCAGGCTGTCCTCAAGGATTTCGGGATCGCACCTGAAGAAGCTCTCTACATAGGTGATACCGAGATCGACATCCAGACCGCCGCCAATACCGGCATGCCCTGCGTATGTGTATCCTGGGGCTTCCGCTCTGTAGACTTTTTGAGATCCATGAACCCCTTTGCTATCATCGATACACCTGCAGAGCTCCTGGACCTGCTTTGAAGCATCTCTTCATTATTTAACGAAAAAAGCCTGCCGCTTTGTCACACTGAACTGCATTTGAATGCAGAGGACAAAACGGCAGGTTTTCTGTTTTTTGTATGTTCGATCCTGTTCCGGATCCTGTCAGAGAGCCGGCATCAGAGGCATGTCTGAGAAATCAGTTTACCTCGATCGTGTAGGCAGCCTCAAAGACGGTCCCGGGAGCCGCGCACTGCTCACCGTATTTTTCGGGCAGTTCACCGGCAAATCCCATATTATCGCAGCGTCCGATCCAGGGCTCCAGGCAGATATAGGGAGCATCGGTGTGGGGCTTGGACCACACGCCGAAAGAAGGAAAGCCGGGTGCGGACAGGGTGACATAGGGTGTCTTGTCCGGATAGCACAGGCTGACTTTCTGGACAGTATATAGGCATCATTGTCAAAGGTCGTCTCTTCAACCGGGATAAAGCCCTCGTTCAGGTGAAGCCTGTGGGGATGTTCGAAGTCAATACCCTGGCTGGGCTGGTCGATCAGAACATAGGGGATCGATTCTGTATTTTCATAGCCGTCAAAACGGATGAAATAATCCGTCTTGGCTGTGCCGGGATCCGCCGGGCAGTTGAAGGCAGGATGTCCGCCGATAGAGAAATACAGCGGCTCCGTGTCGGAAGGATTCTTCACGCTCCATTCGACTGTCACGGTGCGGCCCTGCAGGCGGTGGGTGATGGTCAGTTCAAATGCGAAGGGGTATTTGGCCCTGCTCTCTTCATTGTCACACAGGCGGAAAGTGATCGAATCCGGTGTCTCCCCGACCAGTGTGAATTCCATATCGCGTGCAAATCCATGCTGTCCCATGGGATAACTCTTTCCCTTGTAGCGGTAGAGGCCTTCATTTACCTTTCCGACAAAAGGAAACAGTACCGGCGCGTGCCTGTTCCAGTAAGCCGGATCCGCCTGCCAGACGACCTCATGCTGCTTTTCCTTGTCGAAAATGCTGCAGAGCTCTGCCCCGTGCGGCGAGACCGCAACCTTCAGGAATTCATTTTCGATGACATGCATTTCATTTCCCATGGTTCCCTCCTTATCATTTGCAATTCATGACTGTTTTTCCGGTTTATACATGATTTCCAGTTTATACAGTTTTTCCCGGTTTTTACAGTTTATCCGTTTTTTACAGTTTATCCGGTTTTTACAGTTTATCCGGTTTTTACAGTTTATCCGGTTTTTACGGTTTGCCCTGTGATTCTGCCGGGAAGCCCTCTGCCCAGGAGGGAAGAGGCGCCTCGATCAGGATTCTCCTGCCTGTAAAAGGCTGGCGGAATCCGGCGCGAAAGGCGTGGAGCATGAGCGGATTCTGAATTTTGTCCTCCTCCACAGGAAGCTGGGCCTCCGGCCCGTACATGCGGTCCCCCACGATCGGGTGACCGGTCAGCGCCATATGCACCCTGATCTGATGTGTGCGGCCGTGCTCGATCCGGCAGGCGATCAGGGATGTGCCGTCCGGTAAACCGGCGATCACGAAATAGTGTGTCCGGGCGGACTTTCCGTCATCTGCGGCAATCATCCGAAAAGATTCCCGGCTCTCCCTGCGGAGCGGCCGGTCCACTGTCCCTGTCCGGGCACTTCCAAAATGCCCCCTGACACGCGCGATATAGAGCTTGAAGTTCTCTGCAGAAGTCATGTGTTCCAGGACATCCATTGTATTCGTATGTCCGGGATCAAATGAAAATCTCTCCTCCATCTGCGACTGTCTCTGTTTGATGAGCTGGGCCGCTGTCTCCGTATTCAGCGCAAAAACAACGATCCCGGAAGTATCCTTATCCAGACGTCCGGTCACCCTGACATCCAGTTCCCGGCCGATGCGGCCAAGATGCTCGGCCACCTGATTGGAAAGCGTATCATCAAAGTGCCCGGGGCTTGGATGACAGACAACCCCGGAAGGTTTATCCGCCACCAGCAGGTCCTGGTCTTCATAGAGGATCCTGAGCGGATACTTCTCTGCCAGCCAGTCCGCGGGTCTGACCCAGATCTTCTGCAGCCTGCCGTCACGGGCAGGCATATACCCCTCCCGGGCATCACACATCTTCCGCCTGCATCGGGACATTCACATAGCGCTTTTCACCATTCAGAAGGATGCCGTCTTTTCTGTATTTGAACCGGCTAAGCTGTTTTGACGAAAAGCCGACCTTCCGCATCAGGTATTCCTTAATAGTTTTACCCGCATCCTCCTCTTCGATCTCAAAGCGAAGGATGCGGGGTTTTATGATTTCCGACAAATATGCTCCCTTCAAAACCAGTTCCGTGCAAACGTCCGGAAGTAAGTAAGATCCCGGGCCTTTGTCTCCTGCATGATCAGAACTGTAAAAGATCCGTCATTGACGGTGTCAGGCTCTCAGCCTCTTTGGCAGCCGCCGCATCGGCAGGGATCTCAATGGCCTCGATTTCATCGTATCTGTCGATCGTAATATCTACGACATAGCTGTTGACATCCAGCCGGAGATCATCCAGCGGAAGATCTGTCATGGCTTCCTTAAACATCTTTTCCACCAGCTGCGACGCGATCGAAGTCACATCCATAGTGATCCTGGCCGGCAGTTCAGACTCCTTATAGATATAGAGCTCCACGGGAATACTGACATTTCCCCAGTCGATCGCTTCCATATCCATCGTGGAATCATCCTTGTCCGTCATTTCATCCAACAGCATAGTTTTGATAAGCTCTCCGCCCACCATGCAGCTGATCTGATATGCTTCCTTATCATTGACCGTGACCGTCTCTTCCTTCAGCTCTGCTGTGAGAGAACCGTCCTTCATAGCCTTCAAGAGCCCGACGGACTTGGCCAGAGAATCGGGAATCTTGATGGGGTTCTCTTCGGCCTCTTCAGTATCCGCCTCTTCAACGGGTTCCCCGGTCTTTTTGATCCACTCTCCCTGATTCCAGCTTACATACGTAACATCGGATCCGTCTTCCGCAGTGTCTGTATAAAACTCTCCGTTGATCGTCTGTTCCTGACCGGCCGCTCCGATCCCCATGGAAACAGTGCCCTTTCTCCTCTTCGGATCTCTGGTCATCTCCATATCGACATCTGTCTTCAGATCCAGGTTCATGCCGATATTCAACACCTCATAGGTTGCCGTGATGTCGCCGACAGTGCTGACCTTCACCTCTGCAGACTGACTCTTCTCAACATTGTCAAAGGCTTTCCCGGCCAGCGAAGCCGCAGTGGGCTTTCCAAGGCTGAATAATCCGCATCCTGAAATCAAAAATACGACTGCAAACAATACTGCCAAAACCCTGATACTGTGTTTTTTCATATATTCTTCTCCTTATATGTCTATGATTCAGAGTCCCGGAACACATCCGCCTGGACCGGCTTTTGCATTCCTTCTTAATATCATACAGCATATAAATGTGGTGTTTGTGCCCGAATTATTAAATTTCAGTTATTTCTGACTGTCGCGGCCTTGGGAGGGACGCAATATGCCATACCGACTGGCTCGCAATCGCTTCGCTTTTTGCTCGCTGTCGCGGCATTCGCCTGCAGGATTTCCTTTAGGGGGTTCAGCCGCCCAGAAGTCCTGTTGACTCCAGGAAGAGAATGAACATCATTACCGGTACAATATAACGGATCATGAAGCGGTAAAGTCCCTTGAGTCCAAACTTCTTTCCGCCGTACTCCACCTCCTCAACGATCCAGTCGGGTCCGATGACCCATCCGATCAGTATAGAGGACAGGAAGGAAATAAAGGGCATCATAAAGCTGTTGCTGATGTAGTCCATCAGGTCCAGGATCTGTGCAACACTGCCGTTGGGAAGGGGCAGTTCAATATAGAATAAACTGTAGCCCAGTGCGACGACGACGGATGCCGCAGTATAGAAAACCGTCAGGATGATCGTTGCCTTTTTTCTTTCCAGGTGGAATATCTCCATGCAGTTTGCCGTGATCGTCTCCAGGACGGAAACACAGCTTGTGAGAGCCGCGAAAGCAGCCATCAAAAAGAAGGCAAGTCCCACGACCCGTCCCAGGACGTGCATGGAATCGAATACTTTGGGAAGTGATACAAACATCAGGCTGGGGCCTGCTTTCATACCCTCAATTCCCTCAAAGACAAAGATGGAGGGAATGATCATCATGCCCGCCA
>ONXK01000094.1 GCA_900321785.1 uncultured Lachnospiraceae bacterium
ACTGCAGAGCTCCGGGGAAGTACAGCAGGAAAACGCCATCTACCAGCCTGTCTATGAAGTACAGCTTCAGAAGACAGGGAGCGATTACAGATTCTGTTACAACATAGTCTGGACGCAGAAAGATCTGATTGAATCTCAGTCTTACAAAGCGGAGCTTAAGCCGGTGGGAGAGGTCTTTTTTGCCCCCTTGTATCCGGATACTGCGCAGAATGAGATGGCGGATGTGACGTTTGCTCTGGAGCAGAACCGGGCGGTTCTGGCCATTCTCACGCCGATGGAAGAGAATAACATACGTAAGGATCGTATTTTTACCGGTGTGGATGCCGTTGATTTTACGGATTATAATGAGGACGGCTTCACGGATATCCTGACAGTCTGCAGCTATACCGGGGTTTCGGAAGACGGAAAGAAAGACGGAACCATACGTGAGGCCAGGGTATATACAGGCAGGAAAGACGCAGTACCGGTCCTTGACCGGGAAAAAACAAGTGCAGTCAATCAGAATGTTGAGGTTTTGAACATCACAAATGTGATTGGATATCTGACCGGTAAAACAGACGGGAAGGCAAAAACCTACAGCTCATGGAAAGAAGCATTTGCGGATTATATCTCGGAAATCGACACAGAGGAATATGACGGGTTTGACCTGATCTATCTCAATGAGGACCGCACGCCGGAGCTTGTGCTTGTCGGGGCGACGACGGCGAAAGGCGCCACCATCGCTGTATATCGCAGCGGGACGGTAGAAGAGACCTGGCTCAACCGCCGTGATTTCCAGTATCTGGAGTATGAGAACCTTCTCTACAGTCCGTCCGGGGTGGAAAATCTGCACTACGACACGATCTACAGTATTGCCGGCGGAAGACTGGGGGTCTCGGTACAGGGATATTACGGAAACAGCAGCTTTGCCCGCGTACGGTTTGATGAGCAGGGAAAAGCGAGCTACGATTATTTCTGGGAAGGCGGACAGGTGTCGGAGAGCGGATATCGTGACGGAATCTCTTTTGTCTTTGACATGTCCAGGTCAAAGACCTGCGAGGGAGAACAGCTGATGACAGCGGGGGAACTTCTGGAAAAACTTAAAAATTGAAAAATCTGAAAGGAATGTTGTAATGAGGATCATCGATATTTTGAATGAGAAGGAAGTTACATTATCATTCGAGGTATTTCCGCCCAAGACAGAGGAAGGAATCCTGACTGTTGAACAGGCGACGGAGAAGATCGCAGCGCTCAGTCCGGATTTTATGAGTGTCACCTACGGCGCAGGCGGCGGGACAAGCAGGCATACGACCAGGATCGCCGCGGATCTGCAGCAGAAATACGGCACCAACGTCCTTGCACATCTGACCTGTGTCTCCTCCACAAAGGAGACGGTCCGGAATATGATCGAAACCTACAGGGAGCACGGGATCGAGAATATCATGGCTCTGCGGGGTGACATTCCGGCAGAAGGCAGAACCGTATTTGACTATAACCACGCATCCGAACTGATCTATGATATCAAGTCTGTCGATGACAAGCTGTGTATCGGAGGAGCCTGCTATCCGGAAGGCCACGTAGAATGCGAGCGCCAGTCGGAGGATATCCGTCATCTCAAAGAGAAAGTAGACGCCGGCTGTGACTTCCTGACGACCCAGATGTTTTTTGACAATTCCACGATGTACAGCTTCCTGTACAGGATCCGCGAGGCGGGCATTGAGGTGCCTGTGGTCGCAGGAATCATGCCGATCACCAGCCCCGCACAGGTAAAGCGAAGCGTTGCGCTCTCCGGTGCGACGATCCCGCAGCGTTTCAAGACCATGGTTGACCGTTTCGGCGATGATCCATTGAGTATGAAACAGGCGGGGGTCGTTTATGCCGCGGAGCAGATTATTGACCTGATCGCCAACAACGTGGGTCATATCCATGTCTATACAATGAATAAGCCTGAGATTGCGGCAGGAATCCGCAACAGCCTGTCTGCGATCTGGGGTGTGACCACAGAAGAAACCGTGTGATGAAAACAGTGAGCCAGGCGGGCGCATGCGTGTAGTTTCATCATACATTTATGCAGGCACCTGCACATGGCCAATTGTCTTTGCTTGAAACTATTTGCATCCGGGCGTGTCCGCACGTCCGGATACTTGTTTAGTACGCCGGGCACTTTTGGACCGCTTCCGGAACGCGGCGCTTTATGCCTGTTTTTTGCGTTAAAGCGGAATCCGGGTGGCTGGAACGATGCGGGAGCACGGAACGCGCAAAGCAGCGCGCAGTTTTCATCATCTATATTTGCGAGAACTTTCCCATGGCTACAGATATGATAAAAATAGATAATAAGGAGATCTACCGTTATCTCGGCTATCGCAGGGGCACACCGGAACCTGAAGTAGTCAGAGCAGTGGACAGCTGCGTGGAGGAACTCCGGCGTGAAGTGACACCTCGATATGTATATCGTCTGTATCCGGTGGAGAGCATCTTTACCGTGCCCGGGGCAGAAAATCCCGAAGCCGGCTTTGCCGGTCCGGAGAATATACGGAGGCAGGGACTATTGTTGTCCGGGCGAAGGGAAGAAAAACAGATTCCCCTTCTGTGCATTGCAGGAATGGAGATCCGCAGCAGGAGCCTGTCGCGGAACCTGCGCGGGTGTGAAAATGTCTATCTGATGGCGGCTACACTGGGAATCGGGCCGGACCGGCTGATCGCCCGCGCCAGCGTCACACATATGAGCCGGGCGGTGATCCTGCAGGCGGCATCTGCAGCCATGATCGAAGCCTGGTGCGACGAGGTCAATCAGCGGATCATCAAAGAGGCAGCGGCGCAGGGACTTTACTGCAGGCCGCGCTTCTCGCCGGGCTATGGAGACTTTCGGCTGGAATACCAGCAGGATTTTGCGCAGATCCTGCGCATGCAGAAAGAAATCGGCGTCTCTTTGACGGAGAGTCTTCTCATGATGCCGTCCAAGTCGGTGACAGCCGTGATCGGCGTCACGGCCCAGAAGCAGGGCTGCGTCCTGCACGGCTGTGAGGTGTGTGAAAAATCATCAAACTGCGCGTTTTCCAGGAACGGAGATTGAAGAATGGCAGAAAGCATTAGAAAGCCTCTTTTAGAGCGTCTGGGAAAAGAATGGCTTTTTTTTGACGGCGGGACAGGAACGATCCTGCAGGAAAAAGGGCTCAAAGGAGGCGAATTGCCGGAACGGTGGAATCTGTCCCGGCCTGAAGACATCATCGATCTGCACTGCGGATATCTGCAGGCGGGATGTGATATTTTCAATACAAATACATTTGGCGCTAATGCCTTGAAGTTCCCGGAGCCCGGTGAGCTTCGCGGGATCGTCGAGGCGGCAGTGGAACTGGCAAAGGAAGCCAGGAGACGTGCCGACCGCGAGGATGCCTACATTGCGCTGGATATCGGGCCCACAGGACGTCTTCTGGAGCCCCTGGGAGATCTTCCTTTTGAACAGGCTGTGGAGCTTTTCGGGGAGGTCGTACGCATCGGTGCGGCTGCGGGAGCGGACCTGGTGCTGATCGAGACGATGAGCGACAGCTACGAGTCCAAGGCGGCTGTTCTGGCGGCAAAGGAGAACTGCAGCCTTCCGGTCCTGATCACCAATGTCTATGACAAAAGCGGAAAACTGCTGACAGGCGGTACAGTGGACTCTACAGTGGCTATGCTGGAGGGACTGCGGGTCGACGGACTCGGCGTCAACTGCGGTATGGGGCCCGAGCAGATGATCCCCATCGTAAAGCGGCTGACCGAGACTGCCTCGGTTCCCATCCTGGTCAATCCCAATGCGGGACTTCCAAGGTCGGAGAACGGCAGGACCGTGTACGATGTGGCCCCCGACATGTTTGCGGCATGGATGAAAAAGATTGCCGCCATGGGCGTACAGGCTGTGGGCGGCTGCTGCGGCACGACCCCGGAACACATCAGAAAGACCGTGCAGGCAGTCAGGGGAAATGCAGGTATTTCCTCTTACTCTGTCGCTATGGGCGTACAGGCCGCGGAAGAGGGACTTCCGTTTGTTCCGAATACGCGAAAAGGCCGGACAGTGGTCACGTCCTATTCCCGGGCTGTGGAAATCGGCAAAAAGCCAGTGATCATCGGGGAACGAATCAACCCCACCGGTAAAAAGAAGTTCAAGGCCGCTCTGCGTGAAAACAATATCGAATATATTCTGTCCGAAGGCCTCAATCAGGAAGACAGCGGGGCCCATATACTGGATGTCAATGTGGGCCTGCCGGAGATTGATGAGCCGGAAATGATGGCGACAGTGGTTTCAAGACTGCAGAGCATTCTGGCCCTTCCCCTGCAGATCGACACTTCGGATCCCGCCGCCATGGAACGGGGCATGCGCCTGTACAACGGCAAGCCCATGGTCAACTCCGTGAACGGAAAGAAGGAAAGTATCGAGGCCGTATTTCCGCTGGTACGGAAATATGGAGGTGTGGTCGTGGGACTGGTCCTGGACGAGAGCGGCATTCCGGATACTGCGGAAGGCCGCATTGCGATCGCAAAGAAGATCTACGCCGCGGCAGACCGCTATGGAGTGCCCCGGGAGGATGTTGTGATCGACGGTCTGGCCATGACGATTTCCTCCGATACAAAGGGAGCCCTGACGACCCTGGAGACTTTGCGGCGCGTCCGGGACGAACTGCACGGGCACACGATCCTGGGGGTGTCTAATATTTCCTTCGGCCTTCCGGAACGATCGATCATAAACGCGCATTTTCTGACCATGGCCATGCAGATGGGGCTTTCCTGCGCCATTATGAATCCCGGCAACGAGGACATGATGTGTGCCTACAGGGCATTCCTGGCCCTCTCGGACATGGATCCCCAGTGCATGGGTTATATCAATGCTTACGCAAATGCACAGCGGACGACGGTGACCGCATCCGCCGGGGCTGCCGGTACTGGGGACGGCAAAGGGGCCGGCTCGCCGGCAGCAGCGGGGGAGAACGCCCAAATTGCGGCTGCGGCAGGAAAACAGGGGGCTGGTCCTGACAGAGACAAAATGTCCCTGGGCGACAGTATCCGCCGCGGTATGGCAGGAAGCGCCGCAGAGGCAGCGGGGGAGCTTCTTTCGGCTGGTATTCCAGCACTCAAGCTGATCAACGAAGAACTGATCCCGGCCCTGGACCTTGTCGGCAGGGGATTTGAAAAGGGCACGATTTTCCTGCCCCAGCTTCTTATGAGCGCCGAAGCAGCCAAGGCGGCTTTTGAAGTGGTCAAAGAGACCATGCAGGACGACAGACGGGAGACAAAAGGAAAGGTCATTCTCGCGACCGTCAAGGGAGATATTCATGACATCGGCAAAAATATTGTCAAAGTCATGCTGGAAAACTATGGTTTTGAGATTTTAGATCTCGGAAAAGATGTACCCCCCGAGACAATTGTCGATACAGCTGTCCGGGAGCAGATCCGTCTTGTCGGTCTGAGTGCCCTGATGACAACTACGGTTGTCAGCATGGAGGATACGATCCGCCTGCTTCGTGAAAAGAAGCCGGACACGAAGGTCGTGGTCGGCGGAGCCGTCATGACACAGGAATACGCAGATTCCATCGGCGCCGACTGCTACGCGCCGGACGCCATGGCCACTGTTCACTACGCTGAGGAAGTTTTTGCATGAAGGTATGAGGCTTACTGAGGTATGGGAGCAGGAAGAACGGGTCGCCCTGCAAGGCCTCGTCCCCAAGCCCCGTCTCCCAAGCCCCCTCCCCCAAGCCCCGCCCCCAAGCCCCGCCCCCAAAACATCAAAGAGAAACTGAAAGGAGGAAATAATGGCAACACTGAAGATCATCTGGCACGGACACAGCTGTTTTACATTGGAAGAAGACGGATATGCCATCGTATTGGATCCTTATGAAGACGGTGCCGTTCCCGGTTTCGGAAATCTGCGCCTTGGGGCGGATCAGGTGCTGTGCAGTCACGGGCACGCTGACCACAA
The DNA here is from genome assembly GCA_900321785.1 of uncultured Lachnospiraceae bacterium. GTDB lineage: Bacteria > Bacillota > Clostridia > Lachnospirales > Lachnospiraceae > CAG-791. Next base: position 5,930 of record ONXK01000094.1, read on the forward strand.
TGCGGTAAAGTGCGTGGAGATCCGCAAGGATGCCTCGTCGAAAAAGAACCCTTTCGGCATCACCGAGATTCATTCCTGGCACGATGATGCCGGTGGATCCAGGCGCGGCGAAAATGTGATCCGCATCTTTGATGACGGAGAATACAGGATTGCCCATATGGGTGATATCGGATGTTTTCCGACTCCGGAACAGAAGGAACAGCTCAAGGGGATCGATGTCATGCTGATGCCGGTCGGCGGCTTCTTTACCATGGAGCCTGAAGATGTACACACTCTTGTCGCGGAGCTGCAGCCCCGCATGCTGGTGCCCATGCACTATAAAGGAAAAGGCTTCGGATATGATGTGATCGCATCACTGGACAAATACACTGCGCTCTGCAATGATGTGATCCGGCTCGAAAAGAGCAGTCTGTCCCTGCCCGAAGATGACGCGAAAGGCACTGTCGTCCTGATGCCGCCCCTTGGGTAAGACGGGACAGGTCCCGACGGATAAACGGGATATGGAATATAAGATAGGCCATAAAACATAAAAAAGGAAATCTGATGCACAGGCTGATCGATCTGATCAGAAAATGCACAGATTTCTTTTTTTTGTTTTTTAAGGTTGGATTAAGGGAAGACTGTTACGATGAATAAAACAGCGAGCCAAGCGGCGGCAAATGCAATGCTCGCATGAGCATTTGCAGACATGTTTA
>ONXK01000082.1 GCA_900321785.1 uncultured Lachnospiraceae bacterium
TGTGAATATAATAGGCGTCGAGCGGATAACGACACTGGAAATATCCTTGGGTCTGCCTACCATGCTCTGGGCCAGTGTCCTGATCGATTCCACGGGAGGATATCCCGCCGCCAGCAGGATCAGAGCTGCTACACCGAATCCGAGAATAATGGCGATAACGGTCAGGACAAAAGGATTGCTGAAAAATTTCTTTCTGAGAGACATTTATACTACCTCCTTTCTCCTGATTATTGTCTGCCCGACAGAGCCTTCTGCATCTCTGCAATCTGCTTCTGCAGATTCGCAAGACTCTGCTGCATCTGTTCGAGCTCATGCTGCATCTGTTCCATATCCGGCTCTGCCAGTGTCTCTTCCTGCGGGACCTCCGGGACTTCCGGGGCTTCCTGGACTTCCGGGGCTTCCTGGACTTCCGGAGTTTCCGGAACTTCCGGAACTTCCGGGGCTTCCGGGGATGTCCCTGAGGTCTCCTCTTCCTCTTCTGCTGGCAATCTCTGCCGTTTCATTTACGGCCATCAGTTCTTCGATCTCCGGCTCCGAGAATGCTGTCTCGGCGGGCGCGGCTTCCGCAGCAGACTCCTCTGCCGTCTCCTCTGACAGTGCAACAGGGATCACTTCCGCCGCAGGTTCCGCCTTGGAAACATCTTCTCCGGCCGCCTCTGCAGCTTTCTCTGCCTGCACTTTCTTCTTGATCTCCTCCAGTTCGGTATCCTCGATCTCACCGCCTGCCATTACACGGCCGAGTGTACGGTTATCAACAGTACCATGTTCAAAGATCTGCTGAATATGTCCGTCGTAGATGACAGCAATGCGGTCTGATACATTCATGACCTCGTCCAGTTCAAAGGAAATGAGCAGGACTGCAACGCCCTTGTCCCTCTCGCTGATCAGCATCTTATGGACATTTTCGATAGCACCGACATCCAGTCCGCGGGTCGGCTGGATCGCGATCAGAATTTTAGGCTCCTGCGCGATCTCCCGGCCGATAATGATCTTCTGCTGGTTGCCGCCCGAAAGAGCGCCGGCCTTCCTGGGGCCGCAGTCCTCGGGACGGACATCATAGGCTTTGATCAGTTCCTCGGCAAAGGAGCGCATTTTCTTTCGGTTGATGCGCCCTCCGGGCGAGAACTCTTCGGTGCGGTACTTCTCCATAATCGTATTTTCATATACGGAGAAGCCAAGGACCAGGCCGTCCTTATGGCGGTCCGCCGGAATGGTCGCCAAACCGTGGTCTATGCCGTATTTGGGATTCCTATTCTGGATCTCCTCACCGCACACAAGGATCTTTCCCTTGCACTTTTTGAGGTTGTTGACAGCCTCCATGAGTTCATGCTGGCCGTTTCCGTCAATACCGGCGATACCGACGATCTCACCTGCCCGGACCTGCAGGTTAAAGTCCTTGACAGCGTTGATCCCCTGTTCGTTTTTGACATACAGGTTCTGGATATCCAGAACAACTTCTCCGGGGTTCGAAGGTGTCTTGTCAACCACAAGCTGGACTGCATGACCCACCATCATGGTTGCCAGCTCATCCTCTGTGACACCCTTCACCGGTACCGTATCGATATATTTACCGCGCCGGATAATGGTGCACATATCCGAAGAAGCCTGGATCTCTTTGAGCTTGTGCGTGATGATGATGATGGTCTTGCCGTCTTTGATCAGGTTCTTCATGATCGCGAGCAGTTCATCGATCTCCTGCTCCGTCAGAACTGCTGTGGGCTCATCCAGAATCAGGATCTCCGCACCGCGGTAGAGAGCTTTGAGGATTTCGACTCGCTGCTGCATACCGACAGAAATGTCCCGTATGCGCTTATCAGGATCGACTTCCAGTCCGTATTTTTTGACAATTTCAAGGACATTCTTACGGGCCTTTCTCATGTTAAGTGCGATCGGTCCGTTGGTAGGCTCGGAACCCAGGACAATGTTCTGGGTTACTGTAAAGTTTTCCACCAGCATAAAGTGCTGGTGAACCATACCAATGCCGTTTTCAATTGCAGCGGTAGGATTTTTTATATTCACCTTTTTTCCGTTGATGTAGATTTCCCCCTCATCCGCCTGGTAAAGGCCGTAGAGGACGTTCATCAGCGTACTTTTTCCGGCGCCGTTCTCACCGAGGATAGAGTGGATCGTTCCACGCTCCACGTCGAGATCGACATCCGTCAGTGCATAGAAGGAACCAAAGCGCTTGGTAATTCCATGCATCTGTACAGCATATTTACTGCTGACTTCTGCCGCCATATTTACCTCCCTTTATTTCAACGTTTCCTTGTATGCCTCAAGCTCGTCTTTGGTTGCGGGCGGGACGATCGCGCCTCGTTTGATCTGCTCGCCGATTTCAATGGCGGCATTGTAGATCTCGTCAGAATAGTTCTCGTGGTGCTCCGGAATGCCGACTGCGTCATCTGTAAGACCGAACCCCATATTCTGGCCGCCGATCTGGCGTCCTGCGATATGCTGTCTGGAGACCAGGTCCACGGCGACATCCACGTTCTTGAGGGAGGATGTCAGCACATTGTCAGGCGCCAGATATGCCTGATCACGGTCGACGCCGATAGCAAATTTGTCCACTTCTCTTGCTGCCTCGATAACACCGGTACCCGTACCTCCTGCTGCATGATAGACGATATCACAGCCGTCGGTGAACATCTTGTTGGCAATACTCTTGCCCTTGGCCGCGTCAGAAAAGCTCTCCGCATACTGGGAAGTCACAGTTACATTCTTGCCAAGTACGCTGTTGGCATAGGCGACGCCGGCTTCATATCCGTACTGGAACTGATCGATGACTTCGCTGGAGATACCTCCCACAAAACCGACTTTCTCCGTCTCGGAGACTGCTGCTGCAATATATCCGACCATAAAGGAAGATTCCTGTGCGCGGAACACAACGCCGGTCAGGTTTGGTGCCGGGTCGCTGAATGCATTGTCCACGCAGGCAAAGGTTACGTCCGGATTAGCCGCAGCCGCCTCGACGACCGCGTCCGCACAGGCAAATCCGATGCCCCAGCACAGTGTATTGCCGTTGTCGATCAGCGTCTCAAGGTTGGTCATAAAGTCGCCGGTCTGTTTGGACTCAATATAATTGACATCCGCCCCTGTTTCCTCCTGCAGATGCTGCAGGCCTTCCCAGGCGCTCTGGTTGAAGGACTGGTCATTGATGCCGCCGGTATCTGTGATCATGGCGATCTTCCGGCCGGTCCCGTCCACATTGGAGAAATCATTGGCCTTCCTGAGCAGATCTTCTACAGAAGTCTGTTCCAGGAATATCTTAAACTCTTCAAATGCATCCTCGTTTCCGGGAGGAGTAATAATACCTGCCTTGATCTTCTCGCCGCACTCAAGGGCTGCCTCATAGACAGCGTCAGGATAATTGCTGTGATCCTCGGGGATGCCGACTGCTCCGTCAGCAAGTCCGAAGGAGAGCGTTTGTCCGCCGATCTCCATGCCTGCGATATGGCGCTTGGAAACCGCATTGACAGCGACATTGACATTCTTCAGGGACGATGTCAGCACGTTCTCGGGGGCAAGATATGCCTGATCACGGTCAACACCGATCGCATATTTGCCTGCCTCTCTGGCAGCCTCGATGACGCCTGTGCCTGTGCCGCCGGCCGCATGATAGACGATGTCACAGCCGTCGGTGAACATCTTGTTGGCAATACTCTTGCCCTTGGCCGCGTCGGAGAAACTCTCCGCATACTGAGAGGTTACGATGACATTCTTTTCCAGAACGCGGTTGGCATATTCGACACCCGCCTTGTAACCATATTCAAACTGATCGATGACATCACTGGAAATACCGCCCACAAAACCGACTTTGCCGGTCGTCGAGACAGCTGCCGCAATATAGCCGACCATAAAGGAGGACTCCTCTGCACGGAACACGACGCCTGTAACATTATCCGGAGTGTCTCCAAAAGCATTATCCACACATGCAAAGTGTACATCCGGATTGGACTGGGCAGCTTCGAGGACAGCATCCGCGCACGCAAAGCCGATGCCCCAGCACAGGGAATTTCCATTATCTACCAGCGTCTCAAAGTTGGTCGGGAAATCTCCGCTCTGCTTGGACTCAATATAGGCGACCTCCGCCCCTGTATCCTCCTTCAGCTGCTGAAGGCCTTCCCAGGCGCTCTGGTTAAAGGACTGGTCGTTAATGCCGCCGGTATCGGTGATCATAGCGATCTTCCAGCCGGTCCCATCCACGTTTTCCATAGCCAGATCAATGGATGATGTCGCGTCATTGGCCCCGCCTGCACCCGAACTGCCGCCGGTCAGCTCACCCGGCCGAACAAACCGGCAGGCAGGCAGAAGCAGCACAAGGCACAGGCAAAGAGCAATCAACGCCCTTCTGGTGCACTTTTTCATAGTATCCTCCTTCTGATGTGAATGAATTATTGTAGAACTGGATAAATGTTAGAGTACTGTTGATTTAACGCAGACGGGTCCGGATAAAATCCACTATGAACTGCATGGCGGCCTCATTCTTGCCGCCCTCCGGGATAATGATGTCAGCCCTGCGCTTGCTTGGCTCCACGAACTGATCATGCATGGGTTTGACAGTCTCACGGTATTGCCGGATCACGCTCTCAAGAGAGCGTCCTCTTTCGTTGACGTCACGCATGATCCTGCGGAGGATCCTCTCGTCGGCATCTGTATCAACAAATATCCGAAAATCCATCAGATCCACTAAAGACGGCTCCGCGAAGATCATGATCCCTTCAAGAATAATAACAGGATTGGGAAGGACTACGGTCGTTTGTTCCGACCGGTTGTGTATAGAATAATCGTAGACCGGCATTTCCACCCGGTGTCCGGACTTGAGCTCACGGATATGATAACAGAGAAGATCTGTGTCAAAAGCATCCGGATGATCGTAATTAAGATGCGAACGCTCCTCGTAGGTCATCTCATCATGCCTTTTATAATAGTTGTCATGCCGCAGAATGCTGACCTCATCCTCACCGAAATAATTCACGAGGCTGTTTGCCAGTGTTGTCTTTCCGCTTCCGCTGCCGCCCGCGATTCCGATCAGAATAGTATTCATGTAAACTCCTCCCGTCCGTCAGCATTTTTTCACTACTCTTTCAATTATAACAGAACTATTCCGGTCTGAACCGCTATGATTTAAATTATTTTCAATAATGTGGTCATGGGCAGGTGCCCCCGAACATGTATGATGAAAACTACGCGCTGCTTCGCGCGTCCCGCGCTCTCACTGTTTTCATCATTCTTATTGTATTGCGAAATAAATATTTGTATAATAAAAAATACAGTGACAAAACGATGTGTTAGTAAAATGTTACCGCCACCATTCAATGCATTGATGAAACACTGTGTAAGTAAATGTCACCTGTTACCATTCAATCCAGTTACCATTCAATCAGATTAACGAATAAAGGAAAAAGAACTATGAATATTACCGTATTCCTCGGAGCCAGCATGGGCGGCGATCAGATGTATGTCTATGAAGTCAGGACTCTCGGCAAATGGATTGGCGAAAACGGCCATCGTCTGATTTACGGCGGCAGCAAGATTGGACTTATGGGTGTTCTTGCGGATACCGTACTTGAAAATGGCGGCGAAGTCATTGGTATTGAACCCTCTTTCTTCCTGAAAGATGAGATGAAGCACGACGGGCTCACCCAGATGATCGTCACTGAGACCATCGAAGAGCGGCGCACGAAAATGATCGAGATGGGGGACGCTTTTATCGCCTTCCCCGGCGGAACTGGAACACTGGAGGAAATTTCCGAAGTCATTTCACAGAAAAAGCTGGGTCGTATGGATAAGCCCGCGGCAATCCTCAACATCGAAGGCTTCTATGAGCCTCTCAAGGCTATGCTGGAAAAGATGGTAGAGGAAGGCTTCCTTGACAAGAATGATCTGAGAAAGGTCTTTTTCGCCAAGAATGTCGAATCTGCCGCCTGGCACATCGAACACGCAAACGGCATCAACAGACGCAGAAGATAAGTGTTTGCGGGCACCTGCCCATGGCCACAGGTATAAAAAAACGGATGAGCTGATCAAACAGCCCATCCGTTTTTCTTTTTTGCGTAAGACCCGCGGCAGGTCTTGAACTTATCTGACTTCATTTACGGAATGGATCAACCGATTCCCTTCCGTTTTTGTGAAAGGATCAATCCCTGCGGCAGATCTCACGTACACGGAAGACACCGGGAACATTGCGGATCTCTTCGATCAGATCCTCTGCGGGGGCATTGTCCAGATCAAAAAGTGTGTATTCCACTTCTCCTCTGGATTTACTGGACATACCTGCAATGTTGACGTCGGAACTGCCGATAATACCGGTAAAGCGGGTGATCATATTGGCCTTGTTCTCATGGAAGACGCAGATACGGTTTCCTGTCTCACATTTTCCAAGATCGCAATTGGGATAATTGACACTGTTTTTAATATTGCCGTTCTCCAGATAATCGGTCAGCTGTTCAACCGCCATAACGGCACAGTTTTCCTCTGCCTCCTCTGTAGAAGCGCCGAGGTGGGGGATCGTGATGCAGCCGCGTCTTCCTGCAACAGTAGAATTCGGGAAGTCGGAGACATAGCGGCGGATCTTCCCTGCGCGCAGAGCCAGGACAACAGCTTCTTCATCGACCAGAACATCACGGGCCATATTGATCAGGATAACACCATTTTTCATCATGGCGATCGCATGGTCATCGATCATTCCCTTTGTGGAGGGAAGCGCAGGTACATGGATGGTAATATAATCGCAGGCCTCGTAGATATCCTCGATCCGTATCACGTGATTGATGCGGCTTGACAGATGCCAGGCGGAGTCAACGGAGACATAGGGATCATAACCGAAGACCTGCATGCCGAGGTTGACCGCCGTATTGGCAACCTGAACACCAATCGCGCCAAGGCCGATAATACCAAGTTTCTTTCCCTGCAGCTCTGTGCCGGCAAATCTCTTTTTCTCTTTCTCTGCAACCTTTGCAATATCTTCATTGTTCCAGTTTGCCCGCACCCAGTCGACACCTTCAACAATATCACGGGAGGCAAGGAGCATGCCGGCAAAAACGAGTTCTTTAACGCCATTTGCATTTGCTCCGGGTGTATTAAAGACCACTATTCCCTTTTTCGCGTACTCGTCTACCGGAATGTTGTTGACACCGGCACCCGCACGGGCAACCGCAAGAGTCTCTTCTGACAGTTCCATCCCGTGCATGGAGGCGCTGCGAACCAGAATGCCGTTTGCTTCCTGCAGATTATCCGTCTGCTGATACTGATCGGTAAATTTGCTGATTCCTTTTTCGGAAATATTATTGAGACAGGCATATTTATACATCTTCCCTGTTTCCTCCCTGAATGTACTGCTTTAAATCGGAACACTTTAGCTGCTTAATGCTGCAAAGTGCATAATAGCGCTTTGCAGACAGGCTGTCAATAGCTCAACACGGGCCTGCGGGGATCAGCGGCCGGAATATGGATCCCCCGGAGAGCTTTTTGCATGCTTTCCAAAGTATAAAAACGGGAGACAAGAGACATCATTTTGTCTCCTGTCTCCCCTTATCATCTTTTAAAGGATCGGGATTATTTACCGTCGTAAGCGATCACGCTGTCCACACGATAGCCCTTAAGCTTCTCTCTTCCATTAAGACCTTTGAGTCATCTACAAGAAGGACCCTCTGTCCGGGTTTGATGGCATCAACATGGATTTCAAGGGTTGCTTTGCCGTATTCCAGGTCATAGTCGACAGACTCTGTCTTCCAGGGAAGTTTTCCCTTTTTACGAACCAGGACCAGCGGCTTGTGCAGGTTGTATGCCATTGCAGCGCCATAAATAAATCCGCGGGATTCCGCGCCGACGATTACGTCAAAATCAAGATCCTTGACAGCGTCCTGCATCTGGTCGATCGCAAGCTTCATGCCGTCTGCATCCTGAAAGACTGTCGTAATATCACGGAACAAAACGCCCGGCTCCGGAAAATCAGGTATTACGCGAATATAATCATCAAGTGTTTTCATGGTTTTCCTCCTTATAAAAAAGACAGCTATAATGCATATTATAATACAATGCAAAAAGCCTGCAAGTATATATTTGGTAAGACAAGAGGCCTTCTATGTTCACAAGTGTGTTCGCGTCGTACAACTCGGTTTTCAGGTGAGTTTCAACTGTAACCTGTCTCCTTCTCTTTTCTCTTCAGAGCCCTGCGCAGGCACGGTATACAGCCGCTACATCATTTGCCAGTGGAATCCTGTCTGTCAGTTCAGAGGCCATAAAGCATTCCGCACAGAACTCTTCCCGATCCTCAAATCCGTCCCTGCATTTCGATAAAAGCCTGTGGATCCGCTTATCCCGGGAAACGCCGTAGGCATCAGAAATGGCATGCCCAAGTTCGTGGAGTGTCAGCCGGCGGATGCTCATGCTCTCCTCCAACTGTCGGACGGCCCATACATCCGCAAAATAATCATCTTCCAAAGCCAGGAAATTGTGGGGACCGGCTGCGATCGTCCCGGGCTCTTCTTCGGAGCCCAGACACAGCCCCTTTTCTTTCAAAAAGGCCGCTGCCTTTTCATTAACCGCCTCACTGATCCGGCCGGGTGGCATTCCGGAAGCCATCATCTCCAGGCGGATCTCTCCTGCCATGGCACTGATATGACGCACAGCCTCGTACCCTTTCAGAATACTCTCCAGCTGCGATCCGGAGATTTCCATGGGCATGCGGCTGACACGGATATGATTATAGGAAATAGATGCCATATCTCTGTTGGACACTGCCAGGTCCCGGCATTTTTCAAAGACACCGTACTTGTCGTTTTCATACCGTGTCCCCTCTTCCATGCCGAAATCCCATACGGCTGTGATCTCCAGAGCGGAAAAACGCTTTCTATAGGTCAGGATCAGACTGCGTATATAATCCTGCTGCTCTTGGGAAAAGCCATCCTCTCCCATCTGTGTAAAATAGAAATACGTATTCCCCCTGCCCGGAAGAGAAAGAATCTGATTCATACTCTGCTGTTTCCTTTTTCATTTTCCGTTCCGGACACTGCTGTGCCATGGTCTCCGGCACCTGCCTGCGGTTCAACCGCCTTCGGTTCAACTGCCTGCGGTTCACCTGCCTGCGGTTTGCTGTAACAGAAAGCCAGATCCTCCGGCACATGATGGCGGTCTCCCACAAAAACAATATGGGGCGTCCCGTCAGGATCGATCTCCACACAGCTCACGCTCACATTGTAGAGCAGAAAGTGCTTCATTTCCTGCCACGGAATCCCGGAAGCAAAGTTCAAAAAGGACTGGATCGCCGTTCCGTGGGAGGCGATTACGATGGTCTCTCCCTGATGCTCCCTCGCAATTTCCAGGATCGTATCCCGCATCCTGCAGTATACCTGTTCCAGAGACTCTCCGCCCGGCGCCTTCGAATGGCCGCGGTCCACATTCAGGATATATTGTCTGTAGAATTCGGGATCCTTCTCCCGGATTTCCTCTCTGGTCAGGCCGTCCACTTCACCAAAGTCAATCTCCGTGACCCCGGGTACCACGATCACAGGAACGGGGTGCTTCTGCGATGCCAGCGCATATTCCAGGGTCTTTTTCGCCCGCTGAAGAGGACTGGTGACACCCACCCTGACGCTCGCCCGCTTCATCCAGCGGATTATCTGCCCTGCCCTGATAGCGCAGCTGCTGATTCCAGGCTGTGGTGCCGTGCCGGATAAGATATATAGTTGTTTTATCCATTGTCTTTGCTGTCTTTTTTTCAGTCATACAGTTCTCCGTCTGTCCTGATCGTATGCCGCAGGTCATCGAAAACGATACATACCGCTCTCTCCCGCCGGCGTCACATAATCCTGAAATATGCTGATATCATGATTGAGATAGGAATGTACCAGCGTCTCCCTTCCGATCTCCTCTTCTATGCGTCTGATCACCGGAAGGTAAAGAAGGTAGCGGTTGCCGGGTGAGACCATTTTCTCATACCGCGGTCCGGTCAAAAGGCTTGTCAGATATTCGGTC
>ONXK01000166.1 GCA_900321785.1 uncultured Lachnospiraceae bacterium
GAAACCGGCAGCCGGGGGTGGCAGATGAATCACTATGAAGAGAAAGAACAGCAGCAGGATCTGGAGAAGGTAGAGGAGTACCTGCGGGAGTACCTGCGTGACCCGGGATACGGGGGCGCTGTGGGACAGATTCTCCAGGATCTGGAGAAGTCAAAGGGGAAAAGGCTTCGGCCGCGTCTCCTTCTGATGGCAAGCCGCTACGGGAAGAGCGACACAGCGAATGCCCCGGAAACGCGTGACCGTCTCTGCCGACTGGGAGCACTTGTGGAACTGGTTCATATGGCATCACTTGTCCACGATGATATCGTCGATGACGCGCCGCTCAGGCGGGGCGTTCCGACAACGCAGGCAAAGTACGGCAAGGATATGGCGGTCTATGCGGGAGATCTGATTTTGAGCCGGATCGTCCAAAGTCTTTTCCGGGACGGTTTTTACCGTGTCGGCGCCCTGTTTGGCGATGCCGTAGAGTCCATGTGTCTTGGGGAACTCGGGCAGATGGAGTGCCGCGGACGGGAGGATATCACCGTAGAGAAATATATGCGCAATATTTACGGCAAGACAGCAGCTCTGTGCAGGCTGGCCTGTCTGGCAGGCGCAGTTGAGAGCGGATGCAGCGAAGAAGTGCAGGAGCAGCTTGAACAACTGGGCATTAACTTCGGCTACATGTTTCAGATCCGGGACGATCTGCTGGACTTTGTCTCCGATGCCGGCAAAGAAGGGAAGATGACGCAGATGGATTTCCGGGAAGGAATCCTGACGCTTCCCGTGATCTATGCCATGGAAGATGCGCAGACAAGGGCGCGGATCATCGAGTTTCTCCATGCGGTGAAGGAAGACAGATTCAGTGAAGAAAATGCCGGAGAACTGAAGATGCTCGTCACGGAATCGGGCGGCCTTGCCCGCGCGGCGGCAGATATGGAGATGTATGCGGAGCGTGCTCTGCAGGCAGTAGAAACACTCCCTGACCATGGTGTGAGCGATGTGTTCCGGGAGCTGCTGCGAGCCAAATGCAAAGCAAGTCAATAAGGAATCTTTATCAACAGGGACGGTTTGAGCCGGCATAGATGCGGGTCAGACCGTCCCTTTTCAGACCCACCTGAAACGGGAGGTGTTTTTCGCGACAACACGAAGGTTTGTTTTTGGCGAAACCTGATATTAAACCCGATACGAGAAACCCGATACGAGAAACCCGATACGAACCCGATACGAACCCGATACGAACCCGATACGAACCCGGCCGGTCTTTCCGTGTCGTGTACGTGTTCCTGAACTTGTGATATAATTATTTTCGCCTTTACGCAGTAGAATACTGTCAATCTGGTAAAAGATGACATGTTTCCGGCATTGAGACAAGGGGGCGGAAAATGAAGAGTACTCCGGTCTGCAAACACTGCCGGTTAAGATATAGGACAGGGAAAAACATATGTACAATGCTTCTGGCGGTAAAAGCAGACCGCATCTGCGCGCTTTTCTGCTTACGGCGGTATTAACGCTGGCGGCAGCAGTGATACTCATCTGGAGACTTGGGATGTATCCCTTTGGCGAGCACCATCTGTGCTATTCGGACGCGGACCAGTACTATGGCTTTTACGGCTATCTCCTGAGCACCTTTTTCACAAAAAACAATCTGTTCTATTCATGGAGCATGGCCCTGGGGAACGGGATGATGAGCACCTATGCATACTATGCCTCCAGCCCGCTCAATCTCCTGCTCGTCTTTTTCAGGAATGATCTGATGCTTGGGACGCAGGTCATTGCTTTTGTGAGATTTTTTATCATCTCCCTGAACTTTTGCGCCCTGCTCAACCACAGCAGTCGGGGGCACGAGGTCGAAAAGGGGATCATTTCCGTGTCCTATGCGCTCATAGGATACACGGCCTTTTATGCATGGAATGCCTCCTGGCTTGACGGCGTGGCTTTTCTCCCTCTGCTGGTACTGGGACTGGAAAAACTGGTCGAGGACGGTGACAAGGGCATGTATGTGGTGGTCCTCGCGCTTGCAGTCTTCTCGAATTTCTACATCGGATATATGCTCTGCGGAGCAAGTCTCCTGTTTTATCTCACTTACTGCCTGAATGTCGGATCCGCAAAGATTTTTGATCTCGGAAGACTGAAGAGAACCTTTCTGCTTTATGCGGGTTCATCCGTTCTGGGAGCCGGTCTTTCCATGGTCCTTCTGCTGCCGGCATATCTTGGGATTCCCAAAGAGAGAAAAGAGCAGATGGGCGCAGTCCGCAATCTTTTTTCTCCCCAGATCAACCCCGTCAAGTTTCTGTCCATGTTTTTTACCGGATCCGTGCGGATGGAGGATGTCGCCGCAAACCGGCCGGTTGTTTACATCGGGATCCTGCCTTTTGTGCTGGTTCTGGCATACTATGTGAATAAGAAAATAAAGACTTCGGAAAAGATCAAAGTCAGTGTGCCGCTGCTGCTTCTTTTTATCTCTTTTGAGATGCCGCTGCTGAATATGGCCTGGCACGGATTTGCCCCCAATCACTGGTTTAATTACAGATATTCCTTTATTTTCAGTTTTGTACTGCTCCTGATCGCCTACCGCTCTATGACAGCCCGGGGCAGGAGCTTCCGTACCCTTTTCAGGAGCACGGGCGCCTTTCTTCTGATCGCGCTGCTCGTTTTTTTCACAGGCAGAATGGGAAGGGTGCGCTTTTCTCCGGCACTTCTGGCAGGAGACGTCCTTTGCGGTCTTGCAGGTGTGATACTGGTCGGGCTTCTCCGCAGCAGAGCGAAATATAAAGCTGTTTTTCAGACGGCCATGTGCCTATTGGTGGTTGTGAATATTTCGTGCAATGCTGTTGTCGTCATGCGTGACGGAACGCAGAAGCAGAATGTCAGTGAATACTTTGCAGAGAAGGAAAAGATTGAAAGAGTCATGCAGTACTGCAGCAGTGACAAGGTCACAAGGATCGGCAGATGCAGTGCGGACGGACGGTGCGAAGCGGCTATGTATGGCTATGCAAGTGTGTCAAGCTATGCTTCCACCGAGAATACCAGGATACAGGCTCTGCTCAGGAAACTGGGCTATGCCCATAATCTCTGCTGGTCGGATTATTCCAGGCATGCCCCGCAGAGCACGGACGATCTTCTGGGAATCAGGTATATCCTTTACGATTATCATCTGATGGGCAAGCCTTTCAAGCTTCTGGAGACCTTCAAAGGTACGAAGATCTATGCAAACCGGGATGCCCTGCCCCTGATCTATGAGACGAGGGAATTGTACCGGGGCAGCGAAGACGATGATGATTTTGCCTTCCAGAACGGTTTGTTCAAAACTTTTGATACGAGCGGGCAGATCGACGGCGATGTATTTGAGAAGGCGGCGTACAAGATCGAAACAGATACATCCGGGGAGAACTGCGTCGCAAAGATCACGATCAAAGATTCCCGGCCGGAAGTGTTTTATATGCAGCTTCCCGAAATGACACATATGGACGAGATCAAGTACAGATCACCCATTTACAATTCCGCCGGCAGATCAGAAATAGAATATACAAGTTCCAAAGAGATCTATACGCTTGGAAGGCCGGATGAGAAGGGAAGGATCACAGCAGAGATCGGCCTGGACAGCATACAGAATAAAGACGAAATAGTGATCTATAAGCAGAAGGAGGATGTGCTGTCCGACTATGTCAGCCGGATCAGGGCTGAGCAGTCCGTTGATGTGCGGATGATCTCCAGCTCGCATCTGGAGTTTACATCCGCAAAAGACAGGGATGTCCTCTATACCTCCTCAATTCCCTATGACGAAGCCTGGTATGTGACTGTCGACGGTGAGAAAACAGAGCTCTGCGAGAACGCAGGGGGCCTTCTGGCCTTTCCTGTAAAAGCAGGCCGCCATACGGTTACAATGCTGTACCGGCCGAAGGGAGCCGCCGCAGGACTGGCGGTTTCCATCCTTTCACTTCTGATATTCGTTGTATCGGAGTTTGCCGGAAGAACAGAGAGCGGAGAAAAAGATGGAAAAAGAAGCGGTAAAAAGAAGAGCATCGGCTCAGACGAAAGCGCCGGCTCAGACAAAAGCGCCGGCTCAAAGAAAAGAAGCCGGGCAGAAGACAAAAGTCAAAAAAGCAGGACAGAAGACGACGGTAAAAAAGACGACAGTCAGGAAATCCCCGCAGACGAAAGCCCTTAAGGCAAGAAAAGAACTGGCCCTTCAGGTGATCGACCGTCTGAAAAAGGAGTACCCGATCGCGGAGTGTACACTGGATTATGAAAAGGCCTGGCAGCTTCTCGTGAGTGTCCGCCTTGCCGCGCAGTGTACGGACAAGCGGGTGGATCAGATCACACCTCTTCTGTATGAGAAATTCCCGGATGTCGCGGCACTTGCGGCAGCGGAGCCGGAGGAGATCGAGGAGATCGTCCGGCCATGCGGCCTGGGACGCAGCAAGGCGCGCGATATCAGCGCCTGCATGCGGGTCCTGCATGAAAAGTATGATGACCATGTGCCGGAGACCTCTGCAATCTCATTGGTCTGGTGGACCAGATCAGAGAACCCGCCAAAGTGGAGCGGGAGCTGTGGAAGATCATTCCGCCTGAAGAGGGCAATGATCTCTGTCACCGCTTTGTTCATCACGGCAGAGAAGTCTGCATTGCACGCCGGCCGCAGTGTCCGGTCTGCTGCCTGCGTGATATCTGCAGGCACGGAAAAGAGGCAGCCTATGAAAATGATTGAATATCTGGACCGGGACCGGGAGCAGGTCATGACCAATCTCAGGGCGGTTTCCACACCGGCCGATGCGCAGAAGATTCTGGAAAAAGAAGCAGATGCTGCATCCGGCATGGTGCAGGCCCTGCGCAGCAGCGTACCCCTTCTTGACACCATGGGAGAGCCGCGTGTCTGGACAAAAGAAGGAACCGGCAGCGCGGGCGAAAGAAAATCCGGCAGCAGCCTTTCCGCGATCCTGCTGGGGGTCGGCATCGTTTTGATCGCCGCCTCTTTTGCGGTCCCCGCCCTGAGTGCCGGAGGCACAGCTGCCATCGGGACGCTCCTGAAAGGGATCCTGCTTCCGATCGTTGGCGGCGGATGCATGTATTTTGCCGGCAGATCGGCGGCGGCCGGGACCCGGATCGGGATCGGCAGCAGCAAAACCGCCGGAACTGCAGGTGCATACGATGCGGGGCAGCCGATCCGCCGCATTGAGATCACTATCGATCCGGAGAAGCTGTGGAGCTCCCTTCGGGGCGCTGTCATGGTCATTGACCGCAACCTTGAGGCCGCGCAGGAAAGCGAGAAGTTCGACAGACAGAAAGATCTGGCCGCGGCTGCAGGCGCGCGGGGCATTACCCCCGCCGAAATTGAGCTGTTTTCGGGGCTTCTGGAAATGGCGGATGCCGACAGTCCCCAGATGGCCGCCGATATCCGCTATTATCTGCATCAGAAGGATGTCGACGTGCTTGCCTGGAGTGAGCAGAATGCTGCCTGGTTTGAAATGCTCCCTTCCGCAGCCGGTATGAAAGCCGACGGAAAAAACAGCAGATCCGGGGACCGGGAGGAGGACAGAGTCCTTACCATCCGTCCTGCGCTTGCCCAGGACAGCAGGCTGCTGAAAAAGGGAACAGCGGTCCGGCTGCAGGATTGAAAGTGCTGCCTTTACGGGCAGCCCGCATCCGGCGCACAAGACTCGCAGGCGGGTCTTGTATTATGTCACTTGCGTTTTTATGGGGTATCAGAATGGATCGTTATTACGGGTTTGACCTTGGTGACGCGGAAAGCGCGGTCACATATCTGAAAAAGAACGAGCAGATGGAGCCGAAGGTTGTCCCGGTCCGCGAATCGGGCAGCTTTATCACGGCCTATGCCAGGCTGCGCACCGGAGAACTTCTGATCGGCGAGGAGGCCTGCTATACACCGGATGCCACAGAGCGCAGGCTCCGCTTTAAGAGCCGTTTCCTCACGGATCCTTCCAGCGCCCGGGATATCAGGAGCTTCGCGGGCGGCGTCCTGGGAGAACTGTATATGTCCGGCGGCCTCATTAAAGGTGAAGACTGCTGTTTTTATATCGGGTGTCCTGCCGGCTGGGACCGGTCCCAGCGGGACTGATCAGTGCCTGCCAGTCCCGCCATTTCCAGGTCGGATATGACATTCTTTCCCGGCCGGTGCTGGTGGTGGACATGGGATCGTCGACGACGGACTTTGCCTATATCAGCAGCGGACGCGAGGTGGAACTGCAGACTGCCGGTGAGGTGGCCCTTGGCGGAGGTATCATGGATGAGCTTCTGCTGGATGCATCCGTAGAGGCTTCACCGGACAAGGATGAACTGCGCAGGGTTTTTGAACAGAGTCCGCCATGGAGGACCTACTGCGAGTTTGCAGCCCGCAGACTGAAAGAGAAATATTTTGCCGACGAGGACTACTGGAGAGATAAGGGCTGTACGCAGACTGTGACGGTCATGGGGAAAAAACGGCTGCGGCTGGAGCTCAGGATGAATGCGGAGCTTGCCGACCGCATTCTGGAGGCACCGGCGCCGCAGCTGAAAAACAGATCCTTTCATAAGGTATTCGCGGCCAGCCTGCAGGAGATCCACCGCAGTCTGCAGGAGAAAGACAGGGAAGCAGCCGGAAAAGCCGGCGGAAATACTCTGGACAAGGCGGACAAGTCGGACAGGTCGGATGCGGCAGATGCGGC
>ONXK01000171.1 GCA_900321785.1 uncultured Lachnospiraceae bacterium
GCTGCAGCTTATGTATCCTGGTATGCGGGAGGACTATCGACAGCACGGATATGGCCCTGCGGTGTACTATACTATTCCCGGATTTCAGGGAAGCATAGGACTGATCAGCGCGATCCACGGCAAATTCTGCGACAGCTGTAACCGTGTGCGTCTCACTTCAGAGGGATTTCTCAAGACCTGCCTCTGCTATAACGAAGGGAAAGATCTCCGGTCGGTCCTTCGGGCGCAGCTTCCCGAAAAAGAGATGCGGCAGCAGCTTCGTGAGCAGATGCAGGATGCGATTTACCACAAACCGGACGCGCACTGTTTTGAAAATCCCGGAAAGATCACGGAGCGCAGCAGCATGCACGCTATCGGCGGCTGAACCGGAGGGCGCAAACAGAGCCATGCAAAAGCAGGGGTAAAAAGTCTGACAAAAGCCCGATAATAGCCCGGCAAAAGCAAGGGTAAAAAAGCATTGTAAAAGCCGGGTACAAGACCTGTTAAAAGCACGAGGATGAGACAAGATCAGGAAGCAGGAAGGAATTTTATGGCACAGGAAACGATTATGAAAGGTACCGTCCGCGCGGTCTGCACCAGTCCTGCAAAGGGAACGGAAAAAAGACCGGTCAGCGAAGGCGTTTTTATCAAAAACTTCGGAATTAAAGACGACGCCCATGCCGGCAAGTGGCACCGTCAGGTCAGCCTCCTGTCTTATGACAAGGTGGAGGAATTCAACGCCCGCGGGGCGCAGGTCGTGGACGGTGATTTCGGCGAGAATCTTCTTGTGGAGGGAATTGACTTTAAAAACCTTCCTGTCGGAACGATCATCCGCAGCGGCTCGGTCGTGCTGCGCATGACCCAGATCGGCAAGGAATGCCACCAGGGCTGTGCCATCCGCAACCGTGTGGGAGACTGTATCATGCCCAGAGAGGGCGTTTTTGCGGAAGTCCTCGAGGAAGGAACCATCCGCCCCGGCGATGAGATCACTGCAGAACTGCCCGATCCCGACCGTCCCTTTACTGCAGCGGTCATCACCCTCAGTGACAAGGGATCCAAGGGAGAGCGGGAGGACAAGAGCGGCCCCGCGGCAGTAGAGATGCTGGAAGAAGCCGGCTATGAGGTCGTCGAGACCCTGATCCTTCCTGATGAGCCGGTTCTTTTAAAGGCCGAACTCATGCGCCTTGCAGACCAGCGCCAGGTGGATCTGGTCCTGACCAGCGGCGGTACGGGTTTTTCACTCCGTGACCAGACACCGGAAGCAACGATGGCGGTCGCGGACCGAAATGCGCCCGGCATTGCGGAATACATTCGTATGCGCTCCGCGCAGATTACAGACCGCGCCATGCTCAGCCGCGGCGTCTCCGTGATCCGCAAAGGAACCCTGATCGTCAACCTTCCCGGCAGTCCCAAAGCGGTCCGCGAAAGCCTGGAGTTCATTCTCCACGCCCTGGACCACGGCCTGCGCATTCTCCGCGGCAGCGTGAGTGACTGCGCCAGACAGTGAGAGAGCGAAGCTCGCGAAACTGCCGGCATGAGGAATATCTTTATTGATATTTTTATAAGACTGTATTTACGGAACACCTGGATCCTGCACAGCAACAGGTGTTCCCGTTTTTTACAAAACCGTTCGGTGTTTAAAAACCGAACGATAAAAAGAGACTATCAACGAATCGCAATCATTCAGGAGGAAAAACATGAAAAAGAAAGTTCTTGCAGCATTGTTTGCAGCCGTGATGGCCTGTTCACTCATAGCAGGGTGCGGAGGCGCTTCTTCGGCTCCGGCGGCCCCGGAAGAGAAAACAGAGGAAGCGGCCGAAGAGGCGCAGACAAAGGAAGAAGAAACCGGAGCAGAAGCAGCGCAGAGCGATGCGGCAGCAACGGAGACTGCAGCTGAAGAAACAGCTCCTGCAGCAGAGGCAGAGGAAGTGGAGCTGCAGGTTTTCATCGCGGCTTCTCTGAATACCTGTATGCAGGAAGTCTCAGCCAAATATAATGAAGAGCACCCCAATGTAAAGATCGTCTATAACGCCGATTCTTCCGGAAAGCTGCTCACACAGATTGAAGAAGGCTACACCTGCGACGTCTTTTTCTCTGCCGCCCAGAAGCAGATGAATACCCTGGAAGAGGACGGACTTGTCGTGGAGGGCACCCGTGCGGATGTCGTCAACAATCAGGTCGTCGTGATCAAGCGCAAAGATACCGAGAGCGCAGTGACCGGCCTTGAGACACTGGGAAAAGCTTCCAGCATCGCCATGGCGGACGGTTCCGTGCCGGTCGGCAGATACACCCGTACTGCACTTATGAATCTGGGAATTCTACCCGAAGCGGAGGATGCATCTGTCTACACGACTGCGGAAGTCTCCGAAGCCCTGGGCGGCGTCGAAATCTCCGAGCAGGGCAACGTATCCCAGGTCCTGACTGCGGTCGCGGAGGGCTCTTGCGAAGTGGGTACTACCTACTACTCCGACACATACGGCTACGAAGATCAGATCGATGTTCTCGAGACCGTCAGTTATGACCTTACCGGCAACGTGATCTATCCCGTCTGCCAGGTCGTCAATGACGAGGCAACGGATGCGCAGAAAGCCGCAGCGGCAGACTTTGTATCCTTTATCACCTCCGATACCGCAAAGGCAATGCAGGATATTCTTCAGATTCTGGAAAAGCTGGACTGGAGTCCGCTTTATATATCGATCAAAACAGGCATCGTCGCGACGATTATTTCCTTTTTTCTGGGGATCTTCGCCGCGCGCAAGGTGCTCAAGGCATCCGGCCGGGTCAGGGCGGTCATCGATGGCATTCTGACCCTGCCCATGGTCCTGCCGCCCACGGTCGCCGGCTTTTTCCTGCTGCTCCTTTTCAGCAGAAGGCGGCCCCTGGGTATCCTGCTGTATGAGAACTTCAGTATCAAGGTCGTACAGACCTGGCTGGGCTGCATTGTGGCGGCTACGGTCATCGCCTTTCCTCTTATGTACAGGAATGCCCGCGCTGCCTTTGAACAGATCGACCCCAACCTGGTCTACGCCGGCCGCACCCTGGGCATGTCTGACATGCGCATTTTCTGGACCGTCGTAATTCCCACAGCCGGACCGGGCATTGCCTCGGGCACGATCCTGACCTTCGCCCGCGCATTGGGCGAGTACGGGGCGACCAGCATGCTGGCGGGAAACATTCCCGGCAAGACAGCGACCGTATCCCAGAGGATCGCTATGGTCATTCAGGACGGCGACTATCTCACCGCCGGAATCTGGACCATTATTGTGATCCTGATCGCATTTTTCTTCATCGTCCTGATGAACATTATCTCGGGAAGGGCTCTCCGTTCCGACAAAAAGAGATGGTAGACTGCTCCGGCCAAAAGAGATGGCAGACTGTTCCGACAAAAAGAGATGGCAGACTGTTTCGGCAAAAAGAGATAATAGACCGTTCCGGCAAAAAGAGAAGGAAAGAAGTAGTTTGAGCATGGGAGAAGGAAATGCAACTGACATTGGATTTTGAAAAAAAGCTGGAGGATTTCCATCTCCGTGTTACGTATGAAGGGGAGGCATCCAGGATCGGCATCCTGGGTGCCTCCGGCTGCGGAAAGAGTATGACGCTGCGAAGCATTGCCGGTATTGAGACCCCGGACCGCGGCCTGATAAGACTGGGCGGCCGGGATCTTTTTGACGCTGACAAAAAGATCAATCTGCGTCCCCAGGAGCGCCGCGTGGGATATCTCTTTCAGAATTACGCCCTGTTCCCTACGATGACAGTGGAACAAAACATCATGGCGGGCGTGCGCGGCACAAAACAGGAGAAACAGGACCGTGCACAGGAAATGGTGCGCGCTTTCCAGTTGGAGGGGCTTGAAAAGCGCCGCCCGGCAGAGCTCTCCGGCGGACAGCAGCAGCGCGTGGCCCTGGCCCGCATCATGGCCTACCGTCCACAGGCCCTGCTTCTTGATGAGCCTTTTTCCGCCATGGACTATTTTCTCAAGGAAAAACTGCGCCTGGAGATGAAAGAGGTCCTTGGAAAGTATGAAGGTCTCTCGATCCTGGTTACTCACGACCGCGACGAGGCCTATCAGCTCTGCGATTATCTGCTGCTCATGCATGAGGGCAGTATCATTGCAGGGGGACCGACAAAAGAGATTTTTGATCATCCAAAGACTGTAGAGGCGGCCCGCCTGACAGGCTGTAAAAATATTTCCCGCATCCGGCCGCTGGGACCGCACCGCATCTGCGCCCTGGACTGGGATGATCTGGAACTGACGACACAGGAGGAGGTCACTAATGAGATCACCCATGCAGGGATCCGCGCCCACGACTTTTTCCCTTGCGGCAGCAAGAGTTCCGACAACCTCATACAAAACCGCATTCCCGTTGAAGACCCTGTTTTGACAGAACTTCCCTTTGAGTGGTACATTGTGTTGAAGAATAAGATTTGGTGGAAAGTTCCCAAAGACATCAGAAACCATGATTTTTCCGAAAGCCTGCCCCGGGCGCTCTGCGTCGACCCCTCCTCCATAATGCTGCTGAGTCAGTAGAAAACCTCTTCCCAGGTCATCGAGGAAACGAAAAAAGCGATAAAGCGATAATCGATACAGGACAATTGACAGGAAAGCACCGAGGGACGATATACACTCCACGAAAACAGTGTTGGGAAAACAGCCCAAAACAGAGGCATCGATAATGAAAAACGCTTCCGCAAAAAAACGCCGTCGTTCGTCACTGGCAGTCCAGGTAAATATTCTGATTATCGTGATCACCCTCAGCGTTTCGCTGCTGGTGGCAGTGACCACCATCGCAAACTATCACAAAGCGATCCTGGAGCCATACCAGCACAGACTGGCAGAGCTTGAGATCGATAAGAAGCTGCTGACCCCTTATCTGCAATGTTTCGCGCGTCTTTTCGGGACGGAGGAATTTAACAAAGCCCGCGCTACCTTAAATACTTCGGAGGATTATTTTGTGGAATGGTTGGAGAAGACTCCTTCTTTCGCTGATGATGATCCCGAATACGAACGGCAAAACCTGCTTCTGGACACTACTGCCTTCGATCTCACCATTAATGAAATCCTGGAATCCAAAGGCCTGGATCTTGCCTGCACGGAAATCCTCAAGAACGGGGTCGTATACCGGGTAGCATATAACAATAAAAAAGAGGGAGGATTCAGTTCGCTTGATGATTTCGGAAAGGAAGAAGCTCTTTTCGATCAGCCGCCTGCTGACTTCCAGACCCCTGTTCTGATACATGTCGGTTCGGAGCATATGCTCATCCGCTGTGTGGTTTTTGACCTGGGCGACAGTGAGGGCCGTCTCTGGCTGGTCTTCGATCAGACCGGGCCGATTGAGGGATTACAAGCCCTTATGCTGAGGAGCATCCTGTATCTGCTGATCCTGACTGCGGCAGCATCTATTTTCAGTGTCTGGATGCTGCATCGCCACATAACGAATCCGATCATCGCGCTTGCCCAATCCGCCCAGCAGTTCGAGCCCGGGGAGGACGGCACCTATTCCGCCGATAAGATCAGTACGGTCGTGATCCGGGCGGAGAATGAACTCGGTGAGTTAAGCCGTGAGATTCAATCCATGCAGACCAGAATTGTGGAGAACACGGAAAGCCTCCGGAACATGACAGCGGAAAAAGAGCGGATCAGTACCGAACTGAACCTGGCTTCCAAGATCCAGAAGGGCATGCTCCCCGGCATCTTCCCGCCATTCCCCGAAAGAAAAGAGTTTGACCTGTTCGCGTCCATGACGCCGGCACGGGATGTCGGCGGAGATTTCTACGACTTTTTCCTGATTGACGACGATCATCTGGCGCTGGTGATGGCGGATGTGAGCGGCAAGGGTGTGCCGGGCGCTCTGTTCATGATGGTTTCCAAGACCATTTTGAAGAACAATGCCAGGATGGGAAAATCAGTTGGCGAGATTCTGGCAATGACAAACAACGTGATCTGCGATAACAATGACATGGAGATGTTTGTAACTGTCTGGATGGGAATCCTGGAACTCAGCACAGGAAAGATTATGGCGGCAAACGCCGGTCACGAGTATCCGGCCATTATGAAAGACCGATCCTTCCGACTCTACAAGGATCCGCACAGCTTTGTAATCGGCGGAATGGATGAAGTGCGCTACAAGGAATATGAGCTGCAGCTGGAGAAAGGGGAGAAACTCTTTTTATACACTGACGGCCTTCCCGAGGCGACCAATGAGCACGGAGAAATGTTCGGAACCGACAGGATGATTGACGCTCTGAATGAGTATGCCGGCCTTAACTCCAGGGAAATCCTCTCCGGCATGAAAAGCGCTGTCGATGTGTTTGTCGGGGACGCGGAGCCCTTCGATGACCTGACAATGCTTTGTCTTGAATATTTCGGCTGAGATCAGAGCAGTACGAAACATATATCGGCTGAAATCAGGACAGTACGAAACATACATCGGCTGAGATCAGAAATGCCCTGAGAAAAATGTTGCAAATTGCGGGAAATCTGTATAAAATAGGCAGAAATTTGCACGGCAGACGGAAGAGATGTCAGGATAAAACAGGCAGGAGTCTGTACGACGGACGGAAGAGATGTTCCGTATAAAACAGGCAGAAGTCTGCAGAGCAGACGGAAGCGACATCGGGATAAAAAAGCAAGCAGGACAGGAAATGCTGTCCAAGGGACCAGAGGTTAGGGCAGATGGGGAATACTGAAGAAATCAATTATGGAGAAGAACTGTATAATGTCCTTTTTCAGATTATAGGAAATAAAAAAAATGCGATCATCCTGGAGAGCCTCCGGGGAGAAAATGCCGTACTGACCTGTCTTCTGCACAACGAGGAGGATCTCCATCCCAGCGAACTG
>ONXK01000249.1 GCA_900321785.1 uncultured Lachnospiraceae bacterium
GAGATTCTCCGCCGGATTCTCTTCCCGGATGCCCTCGGAGTCGATCCATTGGATCTCGACATGAACATTGTGAAAAATGCCCGCATGTCCAAGGGCTTCGGCAACAGACAGATAGGCGTCGTGAAGTCCCACATATTTCCCGACCAGTCCGATCCTGACACAGTGGGTCCGGGCCTGATGGATCCTGTCCACCATCTGCCTCCACTCCTCCAGATCCGGCGCAGGCGCCGGCATATGAAGCTCCCGGCAGACAACTTCCGAAAATCCGGACTTTTCCAGCATCAGAGGGGCCTCGTAGAGGTTAGACATGGTCCGGTTCTCGATGACACAGTCCTCCCGCACGTTGCAGAACATGGCGATCTTCTTGAAGATTGATTTTTCCAGCGGTTCATTGCAGCGCAGAACGATGAGATTGGGATGGATCCCCATCCCCTGCAGTTCCTTGACCGAATGCTGGGTCGGCTTGGATTTATGCTCTCCGGATCCCTGCAGATAAGGAACCAGGGTCACATGGATAAAAAGGCTGTTGCTTCTTCCCACCTCCAGGGAGATCTGACGGGCAGCCTCCAGGAAGGGTTGGGATTCGATGTCACCGATGGTCCCGCCGATTTCCGTGATCACGACATCGGCGTCGGTTTTTTGTCCGACGGAATAGACAAACTCCTTGATCTCGTTGGTGATATGGGGAATCACCTGTACTGTGGAGCCCAGGTACTCCCCTCTTCTCTCCTTGTTCAGGACATTCCAGTAGACCTTGCCGGTCGTCAGGTTGGAGAAGCGGTTCAGGTCCTCGTCAATAAAACGCTCATAATGGCCCAGATCCAGGTCTGTCTCCGCCCCGTCTTCGGTGACATAGACCTCGCCGTGCTGGTAGGGGCTCATAGTCCCCGGGTCCACATTGATATAGGGATCCAGCTTCTGCGCCGCCACCTTCAGCCCGCGGGCCTTGAGGAGCCTGCCCAGAGAAGCCGCTGTGATTCCTTTTCCAAGTCCGGAGACCACTCCTCCGGTCACAAAGATATATTTTGTCATGATGATCCCCCATTTCGGAATGCCAGTGACGGAATGCGGTGTGCGCTCGCGCAAGCACGGCGGCCGCTCTCCGGCCTTATCGCGATTGGATAGGCAGGCTGACGCCGCCTATCCTGCGCGATACGCGCATCTCGCGGCAGAGCCGCTTCGATGTCCGTTGGCCGTCGAATGGCTGCTCGTGCAAGCACGGCAGCCGCTCTCCGGCCTTATCGCGCAAAAAGGCGCTCTGAGAGAAACTCTTTTTCTCTCAAAGCGCCTTTGCTTTTCCTGCTTATTATACATACTGGAGCATAATCCTGCCAGTGTTTTTTCGTATCTACTGGATATAAACAATCTCTGTCCGGCGAAATGCAGAAATGATACGCATGATCCCGCTGTAGACGAGGCCTTCGCCGTAGATATAAGATACAGTATCTGTTTTTTTAAGACGAAACCGAAGACACCTGCGAAAATGGCCAGTGCCAGATTAATTGCCCCGATGATCAGAGTAAGCCGCCAGGACCGGGCGCCAACCCGGCGGGACTCTCTGGCACGCAGTACATCAACAAGGCCTGAAAACGCAAAAGTGCCCAGAAGGTAGAAAATCATAAATTCCCGGGGCGAATCCTGCAAAGACAGGGACAGCATCCCTGCATCCAGAGCAATGATTCCG
Organism: uncultured Lachnospiraceae bacterium; assembly: GCA_900321785.1. Classification (GTDB taxonomy): domain Bacteria; phylum Bacillota; class Clostridia; order Lachnospirales; family Lachnospiraceae; genus CAG-791. The sequence goes on from ONXK01000249.1 coordinate 1,685, forward strand.
ATAAACAGCATCAGCTTTCCTCCGACCATATGCCTGGCCATACTGATATAATAGAGCAGCAGGCGCAGTCCCTTGAATCCACGTTTGGCATAATCGACGGAGAATCCTGCCATGATCCTGGCCAAGTTCCTGGACACCTTCCTGATCCTCTCCTATATATACATCTCTGCAGGACTTTGTTCCCTGATCGTAAAGCCGGTCTTAAAGGTGACGCTGTCTCCCGACCAGGCAAAGTATATCGTTCTGGTACTGTTCAGTGATGTCCTGTGTACCACTGCCAGTGTGGTGATCGCTACTGCTTTTTTCTATCTTACGGAGAATACAACCCTGGGAATCATTGCTTACCTTGCCGCAGAGCTTCTCATACCGCTTGCGCTGGAATTTGTCAATATGTTTCCCAATCTGGCCAGATATCACCCGGAGAGATTCTACTTCAGCGGAGCTGCATCCTCTCTGGTGACGGATTTTACATCGGAGCGACCGAAGAGGGGATTTTGAAGCTGCTGCTGATCCTTGTCGTATACATATTCGGAGCTACTCTGGCTACGATCCTTTTGTTCCAGAAAAAAGAGCTGAATTTTTAAACTGATATTCCTTGTCAAGGGGACATGTCAAAGGGACGGTCTTCAGGCACTCTCCGGGAAAAAAAGGATTGACTTCGCCGTCTTTCCTTCGGCCACTAAGTATATTCCCATCCGTCAATCCGCCAATAGTCTAAATAATATTGTCATTTGACAAGTTATTCTGTATAATTGGCGTGGGAGGCGGGAAATGAATAAAAAAACAAATGATGAAAAGGTGATCCTGCAGCTTCAGGATCTGCGATATCTGCAGTGGACCAAAATCCGGCACTCTTCCGGGACAGCTGCAAATCCCGCACCTGTCTTATCAGTTGATCCACGCATTGGTGCTGGTCGACGGGAAGGAATACGTGACATGGTTGTGTCGGTCAAAAGACTACAGGCAGAACGGTGAGAGCAAGATCGCGCTAGACACCTACTACCAGATGGAAAAAAGGGAAGGGGAATCCCCTCTGGAATTCTGTTTTCGACAGGGATGGGAAAAATATATCAGCGAAATGCTGTTGGTAGACTTTCTGATTCTGAATCGGGACCGCCACGGAGCAAACGTGGAAGTCCTGCGAAACCGGCAGACAAAGACAATCAGGCTTGCGCCCCTGTTTGACCATGGTCTGAGCCTGTGCTTTTCGCTGCACGAAGAAGAAAGCCTTAACGCTGTCGATTCCATGGCTGATCGTCCGGTACAGTGTTTTGTCGGCTCTCACTCTGCCACGGAAAACTTAAATCTGATCCCCCAAAAGTATAGAAAGGTCACACCGGTTGGCGGCATCCCCCTCAAAGAAGGTCGGGAAGCTTTCCCGGCGCAGAGAGAAGTACTCAGAGAGTCAGACCGTGATCTTCTTTTTACAGATCTGGAAGAAGCTATTTCCCAAAAGAGGCGCGAAGTCATCTGGCAAATGATCTGGGAGAGGTGGAACTATTATGAAAGCTTTTGCAATACGTGATACATCCATTCAGAAAGACCGGGACCTGGCATGGCTTCTCTATGATCCGGACAGCATGTGCTTTACCATCGAAATCAGTGAAGATGTGGATGAATGGGAAGCCCCGCTCATTCTCTCCTCCTTTGTAAAAAAAGGAAAACGGTCGGTGGATCCCTACTGGAGCCAGGTCTGGGTGGAACAGAGGATCGTTCCGCGGGAAAGACAGAATCTCGGAACCATTCTGCGGGACAACGGACTGGAGGAATATGATCCCTGCCGTCTCCTGATCCTCTCTGACGGCCGCTGTGCACAGGATGACTGCTTCATTGTCCCTCTTCCGGAGAAAAAGATTCCCGGAGAGCTGCGGAGGCGTCTGTCCCTTCGCCTGTCGGGCTTTTTGCACAGCGGTGACCATTCTCTTCTCTTTTTCCGGGACGGAATGGTCCGGAGCATCACACAGGAAGAGCTGCCTCTGCAGGAAGCGCAGAGAATGCGACTGTTGCAATATCATCGCGCTTTATCCAATGCAAGGGATCCGGAAATTCCGGCAGGTTCCTCTAATCCTGCCGATTCTGTTGGTACAGTTGACAGCCGTCCGGATGACCTCCTGCAGCTGTTTTTTTTGCATGCACAGGGAAGCGGTCTGGCACTGGAGGATGATTATCATATCTCCTATGAAGATCTTCGGAATGCAGGGACCCTGCTCCCTGTAAACGCCTCCGACTTTCATGCTTTTGTACAGGAGAATGTGGTTGATACGGCATCCGCCGCAGAGCTCCTGCACTGCACGAGACAGAACATACAGGATCTGGTGCGGCGGAAAAAACTGACGCCCGTCAAG
>ONXK01000146.1 GCA_900321785.1 uncultured Lachnospiraceae bacterium
ACAGCATCAGACCTTTTAAAACATGTCCTTTGCTATTCGCAAAAGGAGAAAGCTCTGAAGGGGCTGGTCCTTGATGCGGATGCCATCCGCATCCTTGCAAAAAACAGGGAACTGCGGCAGCTTCTCGCAGACAGGTGCCCGCAGACTCCCTGCATACTCACGCCGCATATGGCGGAGTTTGCCGCACTGGCAGGCTTGAGCGTCCATGACTGCATCCGGAACCGTACCTGTCTTGTGCAGGAACAGGCGAATCTTCTCGGATCTGTCATTGTGTGCAAGGATGCCCGCACGCTTGTCGCCCGGCCATCCGCGCATACAGATCGTGACGGTCACAAAAATCACGAAAATCACGAAAATATCAAGGCCAAAGCAAAAGCCCCTCAGTATCTCAATGTGACCGGAAACAGCGGTATGGCGACAGCGGGAAGCGGCGATGTCCTCACCGGTATCACAGCCGCCCTGCTTGCACTGGATTTCAAGGATAAGAAGGAGTCTGCTCTGAGCCGGTCTGCGCTGTTTTTCGCCCGGCCTGAGTGTGAAAGCGGTTTTGCGGCCGCGGTATCGGCGGTGATCATTCATGCGGCGGCAGGAGACTGCGCCCGTGATCATCGAGGAGAGCATGCCATGACTGCAGGCGACCTCATTGAAGAACTTCGCAGTCCTTCTTTCTGGGGATCGTGAGGCATCTTATCGAAGCTTGCCGTATTTTGCCGCAATTTACAGATTCTCTGTCAGATACTTTTTATCGCGTGATTCCCTGGCTTCGGCCGCGGGACATATGCGGGGCTCGATTGCGGGTCCCGGATCTTCAATGTTTTGAACTCGTTTTTTAAGGAACTTTCGAATCATGAGCAAAGAACGCATCTGCGCGGAGATCGATCTCTCCGCCATCTCTTTTAACATGGAAAGCATGCACCGCAATCTGGCGCCGGGTACATCCATGATCGCCGTGGTCAAGACAGACGGTTACGGACACGGTGCCACAGCCATCGCACAGAAAATCGAGGATATTCCCTATCTGTGGGGCTTTGCGGTAGCCACCTTTGAAGAGGCGGTTGAACTCAGAAATGCGGGCATTGCAAAGCCTGTTCTGATCCTGGGGTATGTTTTTCCTTACTGCTATGAAAGCCTTGCCTGCAAGGGAATCCGTCCCGCGGTCTTTCGGAAGGATATGCTGGAAGAACTCGCTTTGGCGGCGAAAAAGACCGGCCATCCCGCCGTCATTCATGTCGCGGTGGACACGGGAATGAGCCGTATCGGTATTACGCCCGATGACAGCGGAATGGAGTTTATCCGGCGGGTCCTGGAGCTTCATAAGGATGGCAGCGTTATTCTGGAAGGTATTTTTACACATTTTTCCCGTGCGGATGAAACGTCTCTTGACCATACCCGTACACAGATCCGCCGCTTTTCCGCTTTTACAAAACGAATTGAAGAGGAACTGGGGTACAGGATCCCCCTGCAGCATGCCTCCAACAGTGCAGGCATCATACGGCTCCCCGAAGCCAACTTTGATCTGGTAAGGGCTGGGATTACACTGTACGGGCTCTGGCCGTCCTCCGATGTCCCGCGGGAACCTGTTCCTCTGCGCCCTGTCATGTCTCTGCATTCGCATGTTGTCTATGTCAAAACACTGCCGGCAGATTCGCAGATCAGCTACGGCGGCACCTATGTGACACAGAAAGAGGAGAGGATCGCGACAATCCCCGTCGGCTACGGAGACGGATATCCCAGAAGTCTTTCCAATAAGGGATATGTGCTGATCAGGGGACAGAAGGCCCCCATCCGCGGCCGTGTCTGTATGGACCAGATGATGGTGGACGTAACACATATACCGGATGTGCAGGAAGGCGACCTTGTGACTTTGATCGGCAAGGATCATGACCGGGCGATCACCATGGAAGAACTGGGAGATATGTCCGGACGCTTCAATTATGAGCTCGCCTGCGATATTTCCCCCCGCGTCCCCAGAGTATTCATTGATGATTGACCCGGAGTATTCATTGACGACATTGACGATTGACCGCTGTAATGCTATATTAAAACGTGGTCTTTACACCATATGACCAGTCTGTCGAACAATGATGGCTTGAAAAGCCGCTTATTATTATTTAGTGTGAGGAATTAACATGTCAGGACATTCGAAATTCGCAAACATCAAACACAAAAAGGAAAAAAATGATGCCGCAAAGGGTAAGATCTTTACCATTATCGGCAGAGAGATCGCAGTCGCCGTCAAAGAAGGCGGCCCCGATCCTTCCAACAACTACAAGCTCGCGAAGGTTATCGAAAAGGCCAAGGCCAACAACGTTCCCAACGATACCATCGAGCGCGGTATCAAAAAGGCAGCCGGTGATGTCGGCAATGTAAACTATCAGTACAATACATATGAGGGATACGGTCCTAACGGTATTGCCGTGATCGTCGATACTCTTACCGACAACCAGAACCGTACCGCCGCAAATGTACGTGCCGCTTTCGCAAAGGGTGCCGGCAACATCGGTACACCCGGATGTGTCTCCTATATGTTTGATAAGCGCGGTCAGATCATCATCGACCGTGAAGAGTGCGATATGAGCGCGGATGACATGATGATGCTCGCTCTTGATGCAGGCGCTGAAGATGTGAAAGAGGAAGAGGACAGCTTTGAGATCATCACATCTGAGGACGACTTCGATGCTGTTAAGGCAGCCATCGACGAGGCCGGTATTGCGACCGTTTCCGCGGAAGTCACTATGATCCCGCAGAACTATGTTACGCTGACAGACGAGAACGCCGTCAAACAGATCCGCCGTATTCTTGATATCCTTGAGGATGACGACGACGTCCAGGCTGTTTATCACAACTGGGACGAGGGCGACGAAGACTGATGCAGCACCCCGGCGGCATTTCATAATACGCCGCCTGTCGGCATATTTCTCGTATTTTATCGCACAGCAGCTTTGCGCCACAGGCGTAAGGCTGCTATGTGTGTTTTATGCGGAGGGCAGCCAGTGATGGATTTAAAAGATAAAAATGATATTACCGGCGTCCCGGCGGATTATTCCGATACGGAAAGCGGGCGTTTTTTGAAAAATCCCCTTCCTGTTCCCAAACGCCGACCGCATGTGCAGATGGATTTTGATCTGACAGACGACTGGGATCTGCCGCGGGGACTGGAACATTTTGATATCGAGATCTCCGACGACGATGATTTTGATATCTAGTGATAGGTCATACCTGCACCAGCCTCGAGGGTTTTCGCGCGTTCTGTGCGCGAAAATCCCGAGTTTTACGGCGTTCGTCGCGCGCGAAGCGCATTGGAATCGACGAACGCAACGTTTCATGGCCACACCCCGGTCGGGGTGTGGCCGGAAACGATATTTAGTGATAGGTCACACCAACACCAGCCTCGAGGGTTTTCGCGCGGACAGACACAGAGGAGATACATGGCACAGAATAAAAAGAGCGGAGGCTCCGGCAGAAAGAACGGATCCTCTTCGGCATCGGGAAGCACCCGCAAAAAAACGGGTACGGGCAGAAGTTCTTCCACCAAAAGGGCAGCTTCTTCCCGGAATAAAACAGCTGCAGGCAGAAACAGACAGGCTGCTTCCGGGAGAAAGACCGGATCTTCCGCAGCTTCCCGCAGATCGGCCGCCGTCGCAAAAGCGCGCAGACAGAAACAGACAAGAGAACGCGGAATCCGTATGGATATCGCGTTTGTTGTGCTGCTTGTTTCCATGATCTTTCTGTATGCCTCACTTGCAGGCTACTGCGGCCTTGTAGGAAAGACCTTGTGCGACATGATGTTCGGCTTCTTTGGAATCGGCGCCTGGGTCCTGCCCGTCTGGATTTTTGTCCTCTGCGTATATCTGATCAGGCAGAAGAGATCTGCACAGATGCCGGTACGGATGCTGGCAGGCGCCATGCTGATCCTGGTACTGCAGTCTGTCGGACATCTCAATCTGCATATGAAACTCGTGACTTCTCTTGACACACCGTATTCGATCAAAAACGTCTTTTCCCTCTGTGCTATGAATCATGCAGGAGGCGGAATCATCGGCGGCTGGTTTGCCAGGATCATGTACCGGGCTTTCGGTCTTCCGGGCAGTGTCCTCGCCTATATTGCGATCACTGTGATCGCTCTGATGCTGCTGGCGCAGCGTTCTCCCGCAGGTCTTTACAGAAGCTGGCTGGATTATCGCGAGGAGGAAGGGATTCCCGGTTTTTCCGAGCGAAAGGCAATGCGCAGAGAGCGCAGGGAAAGAAGGCTGCAGCAAATGGAGGAAGAGGAAGAAGAGAGGCTGCAGCGTGAAGCAGAACGTATCCTCAGACGTGAGGACAGAGCAGCCGAAAAAGCGCGGCAGAGGGCAGAGTCTGCAGGCCGTCCTTCCTCAGGCAGCAAACGAAGCAGAGTGAAATCCGGTTCTCTGGATCTTGAAAATATGGTCGTGGATGGCAGATCCGGAAAGAAAAAGATTTCTCAAAACAGCTCTTCCGCCTACCTTGATGACAGTTTCCGCAACAGCCGTTCCGACCGGAACTATGCTGAAAACAGAAGAAGAGACGTCCATGAGATCATCGTATATCCCGATCCGGAGGAGGACGAAAACATCCTGACTGCCGCAGGACCCGCCCATGCAGCGGCTGGCGTGGCTGCTGCAGGATCCGCAATTTCGGCGGCAGGTAGGGGCGCATCAGGGTTTGCCATGCCGGAAGATGATCCGGAAACACAGTCTTCGTCTGTAAGAGAGATTTTTTCACCCCTTCAGAGGACGGAGGATGTATACGGAAGAGCAGAGCCCGGCGGGACGACATACCGCAGACCTGCTGATTTTGAATCCGGCATTTCAAAACAGGATGGCGTAGAAAGTACGAGTGCGCGCGGCGCGGCACCTGTTTCTGCATCGGGGGCAGAACCTGCACAGGGATCCGGTACGGGGACCGACCTGCCTTCCGAGGAGGACCTGCAGGGAATTGCGGTCCATCGGGATGACTCAAACGGCAGATCAGGGTCCAAAGCCGCCGGACGGACGGCAGTCGCCCACAGGGGAACCAGCTATGTTCCTCCTACATTTTCTCTATTGGAGAGGGGGAGCAGTTCCAGAAATGATGAGACGGAGAGGGAACTGAGGGAAACCGCCTATCGTCTGCAGGAGACACTCCGCACTTTCGGCGTGCAGGTTACGATCACAGACATCAGCCAGGGACCTTCCGTGACCCGCTATGAACTGAAACCGGACAAGGGCGTAAAGGTCAGTAAGATCGTAAATCTGTCGGATGATATCAAGCTCCGGCTGGCCGCGACGGATATCCGCATCGAAGCTCCCATTCCGGGCAAATCAGCGATCGGCATTGAAGTTCCCAACAAGCGTGAGACAACGGTCCATCTGCGTGAACTGCTGGAATCCAGGGAATTCCGGCGTTTTGAAGGAAAACTTCCCTTTGCGGTCGGTAAGGATATCGGCGGCAAGACTGTTATTGCCGACATTTCCCGCATGCCGCATCTTTTGATCGCAGGCGCAACGGGATCCGGTAAATCCGTCTGTATCAACACTATCATCCTGAGCATCCTCTACAGGACTTCTCCGGACAAGGTAAGACTTCTCATGATCGATCCCAAGGTGGTTGAACTCAGTGTCTATAAAAAGATCCCGCATCTGATCATCCCCGTGGTCACCGATGCCCGCAAAGCGTCTGCTGCCCTGAACTGGGCGGTCGCCGAGATGGAGAAGCGTTACAAGCTTTTTGCTGCAGCAGGCGTACGAGATCTGAACGGCTATAATGCACTGGCCAGGTCCTACGTCGGTGAGGACGGAGAACCCGAGCGTGAGCCCATGCCCAGGATCGTCATTATCGTCGATGAGCTGGCGGATCTCATGATGGTCGCCAAGAGCGAAGTGGAGAGCGCCATCTGCCGTCTGGCCCAGCTGGCCCGCGCGGCAGGAATCCACCTGATCATTGCCACCCAGCGTCCTTCCGTAGACGTCATCACCGGACTGATCAAGGCCAACATGCCCAGCCGCATCGCCTTTGCTGTCTCCAGCCAGGTTGATTCCAGGACCATTCTGGATATGGCAGGCGCAGAGAAGCTGATCGGACGCGGCGACATGCTGTTTTATCCGCAGAACTATCAGAAACCTGCCCGCATTCAGGGTGCCTTCGTCTCGGACGACGAGGTTTCAAACGTTGTTGACTACATTAAAAAGCACAATGCGGAGGAAACGCATGATGAGGAAGTTGACCGTCAGATCGAAGATATCGCAGTCAACGGGATTTCCGGTTCATCGCAGGCAGAAGTGAAGCCGGATCCCGGACGCGATGAGTACTTTGTGGAGGCGGGGCGTTTTATCATCGAGAAAAACAAGGCTTCGATTGGTCTTCTGCAGCGTGTTTTCAAGATCGGCTTTAACCGGGCGGCCCGCATCATGGACCAGCTTGCGGAAGCAGGCGTTGTCAGTGAGGAGAGCAGTACCCGTGCCAGGCAGGTCCTGATGACCATGCCGGAATTTGAGGCCTATCTCAATGAATAATCCGGAATTTAACTGGTCAAAGCGCATGTAAATGTCTGAAAACGGCTGCAATTGTCGATTTTTGCAATAATTTTTGCCGTCATTTGAATATTTTGCTATTGATTATTAAGAACAGGTCTGTCAAAATGGTGACTATGCAGGTTGCTTTCCTGTATACAAGCATACATTCTGCGGATTTTCGTGTGTTATATCCGGAATGGACTGTCATCTGTCTGTGACGCGGCACATTCTTTACCCGATTCTGCACATTGAAACAGCCCGCATATGCGTATACTCAAATCAGGACTTCAATAAATAAGTCATTTAAAGCATTCAGAGTAGGAGGAAAACATGTTCAGGATTCTTAAAAAGGAAAATCTTGCTCCGAACATCTTTCTGATGGACGTGGAGGCTCCCAGGATCGCGAAGAACGCGCTTCCCGGTCAGTTTCTGATCGTTCGTGTGGATGATGAGGGAGAGAGAGTGCCGCTGACCATCTGCGACTATGATCCGGCTGCCGGCACTGTGCAGATCGTGTTCCAGGTCATCGGTGGTGAGACCTATAGAATGGCTCAGCTTAATGAGGGCGACAGCTTCCACGATGTTGTCGGTCCCCTGGGCAAACCTTCCGACCTGACAGAACTTCCTATCGAGGAACTCAAAAAGATGAAGATCTGCTTCATCGCGGGCGGCGTGGGAACAGCACCTGTATACTGCCAGCTCAAATGGCTCCATGACCACGGCGTAACCGTCGACTGCATCCAGGGTGCCAAGACCAAAGACATCATCATCCTGGAGGATGAGATGCGCGCTGTCTCCAACCTGCATATCTGCACGGATGACGGTTCCTACGGCATCAACGGCAATGTCACGGTTGCTCTGCAGCAGCTCTACGACGAAGGCATGCGCTTTGACCGTGTTGTTGCGATCGGTCCCATGATCATGATGAAATTCGTATGTCTTCTTACAAAGAAGCTTGGCATCGAGACTATCGTCAGCATGAACCCCATCATGGTCGACGGCACCGGCATGTGCGGCGCCTGCCGTCTCATGGTCGGCGACAAGGTCCAGTTCGCATGTGTGGACGGTCCCGAATTTGACGGCCACCTCGTAGATTTCGACCAGGCTATGCAGCGCAGCCGCCTGTATGCGACAGAAGAAGGACGCCTCTACCTCAAAGCAAAAGAAGGCGATACCCATCACGGCGGATGCGGAAACTGCGGCTGATAAGACGGCACACCGGTCTGACAGGACCGGCCCTATACAGCATCTTTAACAGACAGCAGTTTACAGGCTGAGAGTTCTTGAATATACATGGAAGGAAAAAGCTATGGCAGCAAATATGATGGTGAAAGTCCCGGTCCGTGAGCAGGATCCCAAGGTCCGTGCCACAAACTTCAAGGAAGTATGTCTGGGATATAATAAAGAAGAGGCGGAAGCCGAAGCGGCAAGATGCCTCAACTGCAAAAATCCCCGCTGTGTCGAAGGTTGCCCTGTCTCCATCGACATCCCCGGATTTATCAGCAAAGTAAAAGAGAGCGATGTGAAGGGCGCCTACGATGTGATCAGCCTTTCCTCCGCCCTTCCCGCAGTCTGCGGCCGTGTCTGTCCGCAGGAGTCCCAGTG
>ONXK01000085.1 GCA_900321785.1 uncultured Lachnospiraceae bacterium
TAGTAGAGAGGGTAACGGATCTGATGGTGTATGCCCAGTGCGATCAGGATATCCGGGTCCAGATTGGCATTCATGTGAGTATGAAGATCTGTACGGAATTTATAATCCCTGGGAATATAGGTCTTGACCAGAGTCTGCCAGGTGCCAAGTCCATAGTTCTTGGTCTGGCTCATCAGAGTCTTGGCGATCGCCGGAATAGACGCCTTCCGTTCAATAGTTCCGTCGGGATATATATTGGCTACCTTGGTGTCACCCAGACGCAGGATATAGACGGCCCGATTGGAATCGTCGATATAACAGGGAATCTTTCCACGCACCACTTTGAGACCGTCAGCGTCAAAACTGATGGAAAGACCGCAGAGACGCGCAAGGTTGGTGATCAGATTGCCTGTCGCATGGTTGGGCGTACGCAGAACGTAGGACAGTGCATCGCCTTCCATATAGAGGTCGACAATGATGTCCTTTTCCTTATCCAGATAGAAATGTCCGAAATCTGTCATGTGCTAAATCTCCTCAAACAACTCCTGTTACGCGTCCTCGCCTTTGATGATTATTTTTGCGTCTGTCTCTTTGACCACCCAATCCATCGCTTCTTCATTACTTTCAAACACTTTTGTCTCGGAATATCCGCAAAAGTGCCCGTCCTTCACTTCATACATCCGCACAGTATTTCCGCTGATCTCCGCAAACCGGCCGTTTTTCTTTTCTTCCTGATCCTCGGAAGCCCCGGATGTCTCCCGGCGCTCATGCTCCAGAAGAATTCCTATACCTGCAGCCATAAGCCCTGCTCTTTTTAACATCTTCATGACCTCCGTAAAAAAACTATGAGCGATTTTGGAGCGCGCAGCGCGTAAAAAGCGCGGAGCTCCTGCGACAATAAGTTCATTTGTCGGGCAACTCATAATATTAAAGATTATACACTTTTTACCTACATAAAAAAACAGTCGCCCGGGAAGTGAAAAGTGTTACATACGTCGAACGCTTACTGTATAGACCTACATGTAATTCGGGCGGTCCCGGCGAAACTGCTTTTTGATCCTGACATCTTTTTATTTTCAGAGAAGCTGATATAATCGTTACTATTCAGCACCCCATGTTCAGAACGCTCCCCGTTCAGATTTTGAGATGTTTTTCCGTGGGGCTATTCAGCACCCCATGTTCAGAACGCTCCGCGTTCTTCACTGTGGGGCGTTCAGAGGCGCTCCGCGCCTTGTCCGCCCCAGGAAAATGCTCGAAATCTGCCCGGTGAGCAAGCTCCCCGTTCAGATTTTGAGCATTTTCCCGGGGTGCTGAATAGATACAAAAACAAGACACAGCAGAAAAGGACACATATATGAATATTACAGTATATCTGGGAGCGCGTACAGGAAACGAACCGGTCTTTCGGGAGACGGCTCTGGAGGTTGGTAAGTGGATCGCAAAAGCGGGGCATCGTCTGATCTATGGCGGCTCGGAAGTTGGACTTATGGGAGTACTGGCCAACGCAGTCATGGAGGGCGGCGGAGAGGTGATCGGTGTTGAACCGCAGTTCTTTATCGACGACGGATTCCTTCATGAGGGCATCACCCGGACGATCCCGACAGAGACAATGGCCGAGCGCAGGCTTCTGATGATGGAGATGGGGGACGCATTCATTGCTCTTCCAGGGGGTGTCGGCACGTTGGACGAGATTTCTGAAGTGATCGTCATGGCAACGCTGGAAAAACATAGCAAGCCCTGCATTTTGTATAATAAGAACGGATATTATAACCTGCTGCGCGATATGTTTGACAGAATGACAGAGTATGACTTTATGACGAAAGAAGCCCGCAGCAGGATCACTTTTGCGGATACCCTGGAGGACATACAGCGGGCAGCAGCGGGAGGTTCCTGATCCATGATCAGGTTCATATCAGGTTCATGCTCCCTGTTTGGATCCAGCCGGGGAAACAAGCGTGGACAGGCCAATGCGGCCGCAAGATCAGGGCAGCAAATATGGCGATTTAAAAAGAGGGCGGGAGGCAGCCGGGACGGTTATGGATTTTTATGCAGAATACAAGCAAAAGCTAAGGACTCCGGAAGAAGCGGTCCGGGTCGTGAAAAGCGGAGACTGGGTCGATTACGGCACAAATGTCTGTTTCCCCACGCTGCTGGATGCAGCCCTGGCACAGCGAAGGGATGAGCTCTTTGATGTGAAGATCAGGGGAAATCTGTGTTTCGGCCCCATCATGACGGTGGAGTCGGACCCGGAGCGGGAACATTTCTGTTACAACAGCTGGCACTGTTCCTCCTATGAGAGAAAGCTGTGCGACCGGGGACTCTGCAACTATATTCCCATGATCTTCAGGAATCTGGAACCATATTACAGACATTTCCTCACCGTAAATGTTGCTATGATGTGCGTTACTCCTATGGACAGGCATGGCTTTTTCAACCTGTCCTGCGGTGCGGGCATTGCCCAGGGGATCCTCAAGAAGGCGGATATTGTCATACTGGAAGTGAATGAAAACCTTCCCCATATCCTGGGCGGATTCGACGAGAGTATACATATTTCAGATGTCGATCTTATTGTAGAGGGAGAGCATCCACCTCTTCCCGAGTTTCCCATTCCGGAGCCGTCGCCTGAGGTCGTGAAGGTGGCAGAGATTCTGGTGCCCTTTATTGAGGACGGATCAACACTGCAGCTGGGGATCGGCTCCATGCCGAATGTGGTCGGATCGATCCTGGCACAGTCGGATGTGAAAGATCTGGGAATGCATACGGAACTCTGCGGAGATGCCTATTATGAACTTTACAAGGCAGGGAAACTTACTAATAAACGCAAGACTTTTCGCCCGGGCAAGGGTGTGACCGGAATCGTATTCGGATCGAAAGCCCTTTATGACTGGGTAGACAGAAACCCCGGTGTGATCATCGAGCCCCTGGAGTATGTCAATGCAGCAGAGACGATCGCCAGACAGCACAAGATGATCTCCATCAACAACTGTATCTCTGTGGACCTGTACGGACAGGTCAACGCGGAGAGCGCGGGGCTCCGCCATATCAGCGGGACCGGCGGCCAGCTTGACTATCTCACCGGCGCCGCCATGGCACGCGGCGGCAAGGCTTTTATCTGCATGACTTCTACATACGTGGACAAAAACGGTGTCCGAAGATCCCGCGTTGTACCCTATTTTAACGGCGAGATCATCACAAATCCACGAAGCCAGAGCTACTACATGGTCACTGAATACGGTGCGGTCAATCTGACCGGACGGACTACCTGGGAGAGGGCCGAGATGCTGGTCAGCATTGCCCACCCTGATTTCCGGGACGAACTCATCCGGGCTGCCGAGAAACAAAAGATCTGGCGCCGGTCCAACCGGCGGTGAGGATCACCATGGTGTATATTGTAAAAGAGCGTGTTCCTGAAAAGATATTCCCATGATCATCCTGTTACATGATCATCCTATTATTTTATAGGCGAGCTGTCCTACATACAGCAGGATCATGATAGCACCCTCTTTCCTGCTCAGTTCCCTGTTGGTCGTAATGAAAAAAAGACTCACTGCACTGATCAATATTAAATAGACGAGACTGGCCGACAGTTCGTAGGTGACATTCAGAGGATGGAGCACAGCGGTGGTGCCCAGTATAAACATGATATTGAATATGTTGGAGCCGACAACGTTGCCGATGGCGAGGCCGTTTTCATGTTTTCTGGATGCAACAATGGAAGTGACCAACTCGGGAAGCGATGTACCGATAGCCACTACGGTCAGCCCGACCAGCGTTTCCGACATGCCGAAGAAATAGGCGATGGCTTTTGCCGAACTGACAACAGCCTGCCCTCCTGCGATGATCAGCGCGACACCCGCGAGGATAAGGACTGTGCATTTGCGGAGAGAAATATCCGCGTAATTGCCGGGATCCTCCTGCGGGTCATTTTTTGCGCTTTGTATCAGCAGGAACATATAGGCGAAGAAGGCGATCAGAAGGATAAAACCTTCAAACCTGCTGATCGTTCCGATCGTCTGACTGTCCGCTCCATGCAGGATCAGACCGCCGCTGAAAAGCAGAACCAGCACGGTCACAATTATAGAGAAGGGGAAATCCCTCTTTATGATCTCCGGTGTGATCGGTACCGGGGAAAAGACCGCGCAGGATCCCAGAACACAGAGCAGGTTGAAAAGATTTGACCCGACTACATTGCTGAGGGCGATTTCATTGGAATGCCGCAGTGCTGCTGTAGTACTGACAGCAAGCTCAGGGGCACTTGTCCCGAGTGCTACGATCGTAAGGCCGATGATCAGCCCCGACACATTGAATTTTCTGGCAAGAGAAGCACTTCCGTCCACAAACAGGTCCGCACCCTTTACCAGAGCGGCAAATCCTGCAGCCAACACTATAAAATTTATAAATATCATAATAACCTGAACAACCTCCTCTTTTGAGACGGGAATATGAAAGTCTTTTTTCGTCCTGCCGCTTCTGGAAAGAGTCGGAAGATTATGCGTAATCTTCGTCGTGATTTTCCGGAAGCGGTACATCTTTGAGAAAATCATTGCGGGAGGTGACCGGCGGCTCCACCAGCTTATATCCCTTCCATTTGAGCATGCGGAATTTGAAATCCAGAAGTTCCATGGGAACATTTAATATGGCGGCGGCTGTAAAAAAGGTGCCGTCATTGTTGATCTCTTCCAGGACTTTTTCGTCGTCCATCAGCAGTTCCGCCGCAAAAAGATTTGCTTCCTTTTCCGCCGCAGAGCTCTCGTCATACAGTGCCGTATCATGGAAGGTGCGGAAACCGCTTCCGCCGTGAAGAACAGCGTGGCCCAGTTCGTGTGCCAGTATATAGCGGCGGACGATCTCCGGCAGATCGCTGTTAATGGTGATGACCTTCATCCTTGCGCTGCGTATGAAAAAGCCTTTGACGGCGGTACTTCCGCTTATACTTCATAGACGGACCCTTTCGCCGGACACAGATTTCAGTCCTCTTTTTTACGTCCATAGGTCTTTTTGGCGGCTTCTTTGCTCTTTACATAAGCGGTCATGAGCGCATCAAAAAATCTGTCTTTTTCTTCCTGGGGGATATCGCCGCCGGCGAAGAGGGCAACGCTCTCGCTCAAGAGGGCGTCGATCTCGCGCCCGCCTTTTGCGCCGTAGCTTTTACGTGCCTCCATGATATAGCTGTCCTTTGCGATCTCTTCGACGGGATTATTGCAGCTTTCATCCATCAGGAAACGGGTGGATACTTTCAGAGCCCTGGCAAGCCTCAGAAGGGTGGTCTGACGGGGAACCTTTTTGCCTTTCTCGTAATCAAGGATTGTCCGCAGGGAGACACCCGTGGCTTCCCCGAGTTCCGCCTGGGTCAGACCGAGTTCGGATCGGGCATGTCTTACTTTTTCAGAAAATGATGCCATAGTCTGTACACTCCTTTCGACAGAACTCATACGCATGCGTGGATCGATTCCGGATGAAAGAAAGAGAATTTATGGTAAGCGAGGAAGGCAATTGCGGTTTGAGCTTGCTCAAGACCGCAATTATTCTCCGGGCGAGGATATCGTAAAAGAAATTTCTTATTTTTATTACGATATATTTTTTTACGATATAAATGGAACTTTGTGCCGCTTATAATACTCGCGCAGCCGCTGTGTGTCAACCGATTCTGCTGTGTATCAACCGATTCTGATGATCGTGTCCAGACTGATATTCTCGTCCCCGATGAGGATCGTGCGGCTGACAGGGTCAATTTTGCGGACAGGGCCGGTGACGGTCCTGTACTGCCCACGTCCAGTCCCGGAGTATTCCGACTCCGGATCCGCGCAGGGGGTAAAGTATGTGACTTTAGCAGTGACGCGGTTTTGCCGTGCCGTCCTGCTGTCAGGGACAAGCCGGCGGATGGCAGCGAGGCGGCGGTCAAGCTCCTCACGTGCCTCCTCTGTCAGGCTGTGCGGGTCTTCGTACAGAACTTCTTTTGCGGCAATGCGGCTGTCAAATCCGGACAGGGCGTCAAAGGCGGAAAAAATCTTGGCGCGCCGCCCGGTGTCCATGGGCGGATGCTGTATGTAAAAGGCATCGTAGGTGGAGAGTATGCCGGGCTTTCCGTGGCGGGGCCTGCCGCGCCGGAATACGTCGGCATGGCGGAAGTTTACCGGCATGGACATCCTGCCGATCTCTTTGTATGTATCTGCATTGGACACGGCCCTCATGCCTCCTTTCAAATACAAGACTCGCCCGCGAGCCTTGCGCGATGAAGAATAATCAATACGGCGTTCACGCCCGGTGTCCGCCGATCTGTGTGTTTCTCTCTTTTGTCGTTGCGCCTTCCCGCAGATTGAGGCCCTTAAGTATTGCATTGGGGCCGAATCTCCTGCGGATCTCCAGCATGGCTCCCTGAATCCTGCGCTCTTTTTCCAGTGCATCATAATCGGTAAAGAGGTCAAACTGATAGATACCGGTATCCTCTTTTATTTTGATCGCGCTTACTCCGAGTCTTCTGTAGAGAAGGCGGTGGTCGGTCCTGCGGTCAAACTGGTCCAGAAGGCCCTTCCTGATGACGGAGACGCTGGCAGAGGGAACGGACAGACGGAAGGTCCCGCTGCTGTGCCTGGGATGAAGTCTTCCGTAAAAGTCGACGGCAAGGCCGCCGTCATACTCCGGGCAGTGCTCCAGGCTTTTCCAGTCATAGCTGACCCACCATGTCACAGCTTTACAGATCACGTTCTTTTTGTACATATCTGCACAGAGAATCTCAATCATTTCGGCGAAGGCGGTACGTGCTTCTTCATAGAGATAGGGTCTCGGCAGGACCTGGCCGTTGGAGATGCTGTGTTCACCGGTGCGGTAGTTTTTGATATCCTGCATGGCCACCGGTTCAATTCCCCAGGCATGGTCGATCAGGATCTCACCGTCGATACCGAAGGCTTTGTAGAACAGTGCTTCGTCCCACTGTGATCTGGCTGCGATATCGCCCATGGTGTACAGATGAAGGGAGTGCAGGCGCCGCATTTTACCCGGTCCGATCTGCCAGAAGTCGGTGAGGGGGCGGTGGTCCCACAGAAGGAAACAGTAGGAGTCCTCATTCAGTTCTGCGATCCGTACGCCGTCCGCGTCCGGAGGGGCTTTTTTGGCGACGATATCCATGGCAACCTTGGCCAGGTAGAGGTTTGTGCCGATGCCGACAGTTGCGGTGATGCCGGTTGTCCTGAGTACATCCCGGATGATCGTCATGGCCATCACGTGGGCCGGGTGGACAAAGGAGCCGCTTTTCGCAGACTGCAGAGCTGCCGCATAGCGGTAGAAATGCAGGTAAGGCGTACAGTCGATAAACACTTCGTCAATGGAGTATACATGGACATCCTCCCTGGCGACATATTTCAGATAAACGGAATAGATCCGGGCAGACACGCGTTCGTATTCCGCCATCCGGGGGACGGCGATTTCATAGCGGATTTTTGTATGATGCTGCTTTTCGTAGCGGCGGATCGCCTGCTTTGCCTCAAAGAGCCTGGGACGGCCGGGAACGCCGATCGCTTTTAGCGCCGGGCTGACGGCGAGGCAGATCGTCTGGTCCGACCGGGAAGGGTCTGCAACGAGGAGATTGGCCCTGAGAGGATCATACCCCCGATGGACGCATTCGACGGAAGCATAAAAGGATTTCATGTCGATGGCGATGTAGATATTCCCGCCGCGGGATGGAGTCTGCCGGGGCTGTTCATGGAAGTTTTCGCTGATCATTGCTCTGCCTGATAAATATAATAGAATTAAAAGGAACTATGAAACGGAACTTTATGAAACTTATGATACAGAAGAAGATGGGGCATGTCAACTGAAAAGTTCCAAAAAGTTCCATTTTGCCGGCATAAGGAAATATTGCAGAATGGAAGACAGGAGCGGCGCGGACACCGGCTGCAGGCCCCGCGCCAAACAGCAAAGTGCCTGGTGCGGGTATGACTCGTAACGAAAATATCCCGGAGAACCTCTGAACGGAAATATACTTTGTTTTCCCCTTTGAAAGTGATACACTAGAGGACGTGCATACAGGCACATGTGTAAATTTATACATTACGGAATACAGTTGTTACGTGAAAAGAGGGCGCGTCCACAGAACCGGACAGCGCCCGGAACAGGGGAGAGTGTATGAGTGCAAAAGAAAAAAAGGTGCGGCCGAATGCGGCTGCACTGCTGCCGATTGCTTTATTTCTGGTTGTTTATCTCGGAAACGGGATTTATTTCGAATACGTCGCGAAAGCGGAAGGACAGATGGGATTTTATGTGGTGTCCGTCGTTCTGGCATTTTCAATTGCGCTGATTGCCGCGTTTATCCAGAATCCCGGTCGTACGTTTGATGAGAAGATTCACATCTGTGCGAAAGGAATCGGCGATGACAATATTGTCACCATGCTGTTCATTTTTATTCTGGCAGGCGCGTTCAGCGGCATCGCCGGAGAGGCAGGAGGAGCCTCCAGCACAGCGAATCTGCTGCTGAGTATCATACCGGGACGTTTTGCGGTGCCCGGACTGTTCGTGATCGCCTGCCTGATCTCCATGGCGATGGGAACAAGCGTCGGGACAATTTCTGTTCTTGCTCCGATCGCATGCAAGGTATCGGAGAACGGAAACCTCCTGCTGCCGCTCTGTGTGGGTGTTGTCGTCGGAGGCGCGATGTTCGGAGATAATCTCTCTTTTATTTCTGATACAACCATTGCTGCGACCAAGACGCAGGGTGTGGAGATGAAGGATAAATTCCGCACCAATATCCGCGTTGCGCTGCCCGCGGCAGTTATTACATTTATCGTTCTGATCGTGTACGCGATCCTGAGCCGCGGCGCGCAGATCGGGGAGTTCAGCTTCAATATCTGGCAGGCACTGCCATATTTCCTGGTCCTGATCATGTCTGTCCTGGGAATCAATGTCTTTATTGTTCTGATGACTGGCTGTGTTCTGTTTGTCCTCGCAGGTGTTTTTACCGGATCGCTGTCTTACGCAACCGCTCTGTCGTCCATGGGAGCGGGAATCTCCGGTATGTTCGAGACCATGATCGTCACGATTCTGGTAGCTTCCATTGCCGCACTGATGAAGGAGAACGGCGGTTTCGAGGCGATCCTTGCGATGATCCGCAGAAACGCGGACAACAGGAGAGGCGGAATGTTCGGCATTGCGTTTCTGACTGCCTTTATGGATCTTGCAACAGCAAACAATACGGTCGCAATCGTGATCGCGGCGCCGATCGCCCGGGATATCAGCCGGGAATACAATGTCGCTCCCAGGACAACGGCATCTCTGCTGGATACCTGCTCCTGCATCATGCAGGGAATTATTCCTTACGGTGCGCAGCTCCTTGTAGCCGCCAACATCGCGGGCGTGGCAAGTGTCTCGCTGATTCCGTTTTTGATGTATCCTTTCATCCTGGCGGTTTTTGTGGTTATTTCGATTCTGATGGACAGATAAGAGTAAACTGCAAAACCACGTGTGCCCGTGTGGACGGGGGATGGAAATATGCTGAAAATACTTGCATGAACGTAAAAAATAGTAGATAATTCTATTGAATGCACGCATATTGCTGATATGGAAGAAAACAAAAGGAGGACAAGCACGCAGAATGTGCCTGTTCGGGCGTGCGGCCGGCAGATGACACGCACGGACGTGTGCGTAGAGACGGAGAGATCTCTGCCTGCCTGCTGAAAGGCGGCAGAATGCGGCGGCCCGTATGATTCCGGTGCGGGGAAACGCAGCAGGACCTGTCACGGGCAGTAACTGGAAAGGCGGCGGCAATTGGGTAAAAAACCGACAATACAGACAATAGCGGATCTGGCGGGAGTGTCGAGAGGCACTGTCGACCGGGTGCTGAACAACCGCTCATATGTGAAGGCGGAAGTCAGAGAACGGGTATTGCAGATTGTCCGCGAAATCGGATATGAATCTCCCCGTGAAGTACACCTGCGGGAGCAGGAAACGAGTCTGCGGCCGCTCCGCCTGGGAGTTTTGCTTCCCAACTGGGGATTCGGACATCAGTTTCTTGATGAGGTCCGGAAAGGAATCAGTGAGGCGCGGGATGAGCTTGAGGACGCAAAAGTGGAGATCATCGTCAAGCAGTGCAGCACTGATCTGCCGGAGGAAGCGGTCAATCTTCTGAGAGAACTGCGGGATCTTGAAGTTGACGGCTTTTCAGTATGTGTGTTTCAGGATCAGTCGATTGAAAAAGAGCTCCTTGCCATGAAAGAAGGCGGCATTCCCTGTGTCACCTTCAACACGGATCTGCCGGGCTCGGGCAGAATTCTCTTTGTAGGAGAGGACATCAGAAAGTCCGGGCGGCTTGCAGCACAGATGATGAGCAAATGCATACGGCCGGGTGAACAGGTCCTCGTTGCGCTCGGAAACAGAAAGTTCGAAGGTCACCGCATGCGCATGCTCGGCTTCCGGGACCGTATGAAGGAACTGGGATTCCCGGAGGAAAATATTCTGATCGAAGAGACCTTTAACGACTACAGCACGACCTTGCATGTGGTCAGTGAAGCAATCCGGCTGCATCCGGATCTTCGGGGCATTTACATGGCAAACCTGAGTGTAACAGCCTGTGCGGAAGTAGTGCGGGCTTATGGAATGACGGACAAAATCCATGTCATCTGCCATGATATTAATGACGGGATCAAGCACCTCATGAAGACAGGAATGATTGATTACACGATTCCGCAGGACTTCGTAAGACAGGGCCGCGAGCCGCTGCTCTGGCTGACCAGCTATCTCCGTAAAAAGAAGCTTCCGGACTCCGGAGTTTTTGCAGGACTGCAGATTTTATGCTGTGAAAACATCTGAGTGCAGGTCATTGGAAGCAGCAAAAAACGAATAATCTGAATAATCGGAACATAAAGACCGGAGCCGGACAGGATAGTCTGGCTCCGGTTTATTGAATATTACAGCAATATAAAGTAAGTTTAGCCGGCGGTTCGGGGCAAAAACAGGAACTTATGCGTGCGAGGTGGATGAAAAAGTGTGCGTGTAGCACAAATTTTTGACTATTTATGTAAAAAAGCACGCATTCAGCGGCGCGATTTAAATAGCCTTGAACAGCCAAACTTGTGTGCAAAACAGCTAGAAGTGCGCGTGTGTGCGGAAATTATTGTATAAAGTGTACAAATTAACAGTAATTCGTTCGAATCTCTATACAATACACACAAAAAATATGATAGAATTTTAGTGAAAATTCCGTTTTGATTTTTTTGTCCATATAGTGTACTATACGTGCATAGCACAGATGTGTGCATTACACATAGGCAAATCACAAAGGTGATACGGAGGGTTACGTGTTATGAAGAGATCTGCATGTATTGATGCGCTTTATGGTGAGATTCCTTTCCTGGACAGATTCCAGGCTGCTAAGGATGACGGTTTTGACGCAGTTGAGTTCTGGGGCTGGCCCGAGAAGGATCTGAACGCAGTCAAGGAAGCTGCTGAGAAGGCGGGAATCCCGATCTGCGGTTTCAACGGTGACGCAGATCTTTCCCTGATCGATCCCGACCAGACAGAAGCTTATATGGAATATCTGGAGAAGTCCTGCGAGACTGCCAAATTCCTGAACGCTCCCTGTGTAACCATTCATTCCAACGGACTGGGTGACGGCGGCATCGTCATCAACCACTATGACAACCT
>ONXK01000084.1 GCA_900321785.1 uncultured Lachnospiraceae bacterium
CCGACAATACACAGGATGATCGCAATATCGCTGTGGTTTACTACCATCACGCCGCTCATATTGATCAGGGCCCCAATGATATAACCAAAGGCAATACCGAGAACAAAACCGTAAAATTCGGATGCAGGAACCTTGCCGTAGATAGTCCTCTGTGTACTGTGATATCCGTTTTTCGCACTTTTGATCTTCATTGGTCACAACCCCTTTCCAGTTCATTCTCTCCGACCATGCCGGAACACGCAAGTGCGCAGGCTTTTTTTAGCAGAACAGGCGCCCGGAGACATGGCTCCGGACGCCTTATTTCCATAAGTACTATATCGCTGATTGTTTTTTATGTCAACAAACACAAGGCAGCTGCAGGCCTTACAGTCTCGAATATCCGAAACCGTTGCAGATAGCGTCGATCGGCTGATTGTTCTGGCACATCTTGCAGTTGGCCGGCTGATAGGATTTGTAATCCGGAAGATCCGCTGCTGTGTACAGTGCGTGTACGGGATAATCCATGACCTTGCTGACTGCAGAGTAGATTGCGGAAATACCGACGATCGTTCCGCCGTAATAGTTGATCGACTCCTGCGCACGGGCAATGGTCTGACCTGTTGTCGCAGAGGCAAGGAGAAGCAGGCAGTGCTTGCCGCGGACCATCATCTGATTGTTTTCTCTGACAATCATCTGGCCCGAGAGGTCATACTCGGGTGACATGATGTAAATAGTTTTATGCGCATTCATGGACATGATACCCGAACGTGTGAGCTCATCCGCCATATAAGCACCGATTACTTCCATGCCGTCCATGCATACAATTGTATCCACAACCGTACTCGACACATAGTTTTCACTCATCGCTTTTGCAGCGGCGACAGCCTCATTCTGTCTGGTTTTCATTGTTGTCATATCGATATAATAATTGATATGAGAGTTCGGAGTCACAAAATGTCCCGGGATAACTTTCATAACAACATCATGATGACGAGTAGAACGCATCTTTGTGTAACTCTGCATAGTAACCTCCCTCACTGCTATTTAAATATCACTTCATAAACAATGCCTCTTAATACTCATTATTATACAATAGTTTGACTAAAAGTGCTCATTTTTTGTTCACTTTTTCTAAAACTCTATAATAAAAACTCCGATCACCGCATAGGGGAGCTGTGTGAATGCATGCTCCATATTTTCAATCCTGGATGCTGCCGAAGCAAGCACTGTCGCGTCGGAGTAAAAACAGGCGTGGCTCCCGAAAGTACTGCCGGAAAGGACTGCCGCCATCGTGAGGATGAGATTTGCATCAACTGCCGCCGCCAGAGGAATGATGATCGGAATAACGATGGTTGAGATTCCCCAGGTCGAGCTGGTCGCAAAGGTCAGTGCTGATACAACCAGGAAAATGATCATCGGATAGGTCTGGGGTGTCACAAAGGGCTGCACCTCTGCAATGACATATTCCGGAAGATGCATGGCGTTACAGCAGCGTGCCACCGTGAAAGCCCCGGCCAGGATTGCAAGCGTAGGCATCATTTCGCAAAAGCCGCTGATCAGAAAACCGCTCCACTGGGTAAAAGTCATCTTTTTGCGGGGAACATACATGACCAGACACAGGACAAGCGCGACGATGACTGCAGCCAGTATATCTTCGATCATGATCGTAACGACGATCAGGACAAGAATGGGGATCACAAAATCCGCAATGTTCCCGTACTCTTTTCCATCCTCTTTTTCCAGATTATACTTGTCACTCTCCTCGCTGTATGTTCTGCCGGTCTTCTGCACCCTCTCATAGGCTTTTTTCATGGGACCGATCTTCGGCATCCATCCCATGGCAAACAAAAACACCATGACCACCATGATACTGGCATAAAAAATGAAGGGGATCGTCTGTATATACATTGCTAGTCCGGAGGAAAAACCGGCCGCCCGAACCGCTTCTTCTTTCATAAAGAGAGAAATATAAAATGCCGTCCATGTGGAAAAAGGGAGCAGGACGCAGATGGGAGTCCCGGTGGAATCAAGCAGATAGGCCAGGGCTTCCCTGGGAACTTTCCTGCGGTCGCAGATCGGACGCATACAGGTTCCGACCGTCAGCATGTTCAGGTAATCGTCCACGAAGATCACAACGCCCAGAACAAAAGTTCCCAGCAGGGCTCCCCTTTCTGTCCGGCACAGGCGTTCCCCGATCCGTGTAAATCCGCTGGTCCCTTTAGACTCACGAAGAAGCGCGATCAGACTCCCGAACAATCCGCATACCAGTATCACCCACTGGTTTTCCGGATCGGAGAGCGTCTCCAGCAGAATATCCACCCAGGGCAAAAAGAATCCCTTGCCGTGCATAATAATGCTGGCGATCACAGAACCTGCCAGGAGCGATTCAAAGGATTTTCTCGTCACGATCGCTGTCACGATGATGAAGACAATCGGGATCAGTGTCAGTGCACCATATTCCATAGCTGTTTACCTCAATGCCGGTTACAATGTGCATTGCCAATTATAAAAAGCAATGTGCATTGCCAATTATAAAGCGCTTGACAATCTTAAATAATCATACTAAATTATTGTGCGTGAAATTTTTACACATATCATTTTATCAGGAGGCGCATATGGCCAGAACTACAACTACAAAGAAAGAAACCGCTGCTGCACCTGCAGCAGAGAAGAAAACCGTCAGGAAAACAGCTGCAGCTGCTGCAGAAAAGAAAGTCGTTAAGAAAGCACCTGCAAAGCCCCGCAAGAAGAAAGTTGTTCCCAATTTCGTTATCCAGTCTTCTGCTGACCAGAGTGTCACTTATGATGCTGTCCTCGAGAAGGTCAATGCTGCTTTTGACGGCGAAGTCACTTCCGTAGATATCTATGTCAAGGCTGATGAAGGCAAGGCTTACTATGTGATCAACGGCGATGTGACCGGAGATGTTGATCTGTTCTG
Organism: uncultured Lachnospiraceae bacterium; assembly: GCA_900321785.1. GTDB lineage: Bacteria > Bacillota > Clostridia > Lachnospirales > Lachnospiraceae > CAG-791. The sequence goes on from ONXK01000084.1 coordinate 2,918, forward strand.
ATCACAATTAACACTTGCAAATAACCCTGCAGCTGCCTGCAAAAGACGCGTGTCGTCATTTGTATATCAGGCATTTACATGTTCGCGGGCAGCCGCCCATGGACACATGTATGAAAACACACAGCGGCATCTTTCCTGTACCGGGAAACATGCCGCTGTTTTTCATCCTCTCTTCTGTCACTGTCCTTCGCTTGCACCCATTCTTGAAATGCACTGCGCCGCCCGGTCTCTCCCGCGCTCCGCACATGCTATGATATTTTCTCCCCGCAGGACACCTGACAAAAATCCCGCGACAAAGTTGTCTCCTGCGCCGGTCGAATCCACAACCTCGACGGGCAGAGCAGGAAGATGGACAAATCCATCCGCATTGTTGATGTAGCAGCCGTCAGCGCCGGCTTTAATGATGACATTTTTCACGCCGTACCCGCGGAACACTTCGGTCATTCTTCGGAAGTGTTCTTCCTTGTTCCGGCCGTCCTCCGGGATACCGGTGTGATATGCCGCCTCTTTTTCATTCGGGAAAATATAGTCTACAAGAGGCCAGACATCCGAAAGTTCTTCCAGTCTGATCTCACGGAATGTCGGAAGCTTTGTGTCGGCACTGATCAGTGCTCCGGCTTCCTTCGCCGCAAGCATCAGTCTGCGGACTTCATCCGCCTGATCGAGCGGCGCCCGAAACAGACTCGCAAAAGACACGATCTTCGCGTCTCGCATATGCGCCATCTGAGGATCGGGCAGATACCCTTCCAGCATTGTCGCCCTGCTGTTGATGGAATGACGCCCTCCGTCCTGGTGTACCACCAGCTGAGCGATCGGTGTTGTGAGAGATTTCATCACGCTGATCTCAGAAGTATCCACTCCCCGTTTCGCCAGTTCCGTCCGCAGCAGATTTCCCGCCAGGTCAGCACCTACACCGCAGGCAATCGCAGCCTTGTGTCCCATATCCGACAGCGCGATCGATTCATTGACGGCGTCACCGCCGATATGCAGCTCGATCCGCTCCGCCCGGAACACATTTTCCCTGTGTTTATCCGCTTCCTGTCCTCTTGTGATACAGTCGATCACAGCCTGGCCGATACAGAGCACATCACAGCTCTTATCTTCATTTTTATATTTATTATCTTCCGTCATAACAGGATTCTGTCCATTCATTTTCTATCTGCACTCCCTGCATCCTATGCCGTATTTTCTGCTCTGTCACTCGATGACACTCACCGCTGCGCTCTTTTACATCCGGCCGGCACGCCGTCCGCATCAGCCTGCGGATCTGTCTGTCTCGTATATATGATTGCCAATATGATTTTACCCATTTGCTTTTCCGCCGTCAACGTAAGGATTTGCATTACGTCCCCTCACATCGTTTCCGGGTTACAGTACAAGCCCTGCTGTCTGATACAGTACAAGCCCTGCTGTCTGATACTGGAACTTATGGAACAAGAATGATAAAATCAACAGCAGAAAGGAAAAAAACAGATTAGAGTGCTAAAGGATTTGAAGAAAGTATATGAAAGAACGTGTCTACAGGATCCGCGCGGGAATCCCGCATACTATTGCATTGTTGTCAGATCTGCACAATGCGGATGCACACGGCGCGGTCACTATACTCAGACACAGGAAGCCGGATCTGATCGCTGTTACGGGCGATCTGTTTAACGGCTATGAAGCCCGGGAGGGGGACGATCTTCTCGAAGCGCAGACCCGCGTCCTTCCTTTTATATGTGAATGCGTCCGCCTTGCACCCACCTATATTTCACTGGGAAACCACGAATGGGCGGCAAGTCCTTCCGATCTGCAGGCCCTGGGGGACGCCGGTGCAGTGCTCCTCGATAACAGCTGGATCCGGGATGCATCCACCGGTCTTGTGCTGGGGGGACTCACTTCCGCCCTGCTCATGGATTACCGGAGGTTCCGGAAAAAGCATGGAAAGTCCCGCCGCTACCCCGAGGAAATCCGGCATACAGATGCCTATGTTCTTCGTCCCAGCATCAACTGGCTCCCTTCATTTGAAGAACAGGACGGATATAAAATCCTGCTCTGCCATCATCCCGAATACTGGTGTATGCAGCCTCCGATGCTGAAGGATCATCCCATTGATCTGGTCCTTTCGGGCCATGCCCACGGCGGGCAGATCCGCCTCTTCGGACAGGGTCTTTTCGCGCCGGGACAGGGACTGCTTCCCCGCTATACGGGAGGACTCTTTGAAGGCCCCCATGGAAACATGATCGTTTCCAGAGGACTTGCAAACACGGCGCCGCCTCCGATCCCGCGCCTCTTTAACCCGAGAGAAGTCGTCACGATCCGCCTGTACTGATGCCCGGAACCGGGCATGATTTGATCGGCAGCTTCCTATCCTCCGGCGTTACATGTCACACCCTGACCTGTAACCTCCCGGCACATATTTCGATACAAAAATAGCTTTTCATTTTTATTCGATTTAGATAGACTGATAATAGACTGGTATAAAGAAGAAATAAACACGGAACCACAACCTGCAATACGGCCGGCTGATCTTTCCGCAGACAGATTTGATTTGTTCGCAGGCTGATCTTTCCGGAAACAGACTCGTTCGCAGGCTGGTCTGCTCGCAGAAAGACTCGCTCACAGGCTGATCTTTCCGGAAACAGACTCGTTCGCAGAAATCAAGTCGGTTCCATGGATCAATAACAGGAAAAGCAGAAAGCAGAAAGGACATCTGTATGAAGGCAGGGGAAAGAAGAGAAAAACTGAAGACGATTCTCGCGCAGTCCACTGTCCCGCTCTCAGGGTCAGCGCTTGCAAAAATGTTTTCCGTGAGCAGACAGGTCATTGTCACGGATATCGCGATTCTGCGTGCGGAAGGGGAGGAGATCATCTCCACCAGCCAGGGCTATATCACCCCCGAAGTCAGGGAGTGCAAGCGGATCTTCAAGGTGCACCACACGCGCGAGGAATGTGAGGAGGAACTGAACCTGTTCGTAGACTGCGGCGCCGTGGTCAAGGATGTCTTCGTGAGCCACCGTGCCTACGGAGTCCTGCGCGGAGAACTGGATATCCGCTCCCGCCTTGATGTACAGAACTTCCTGGAATCCATACGCAGCGGCAAATCCACCCTGCTGTCCTCCACCACAGAAGGCTATCACTATCACACCCTGCTCGCGCCTTCCGAGGAGGTCCTGGATATGATCGAAAACCGTCTGTGGGAAATGGGATTCCTTGCCAAGACCCTCGACTATGAGCCTGAAGAGCTCCAGGAAAATATACAGGAGCGGAGCCCTTCCCAGGAAACAGAACCGACAGAAAACGAATGAGCAAACCTGCCGGTCTGCACTTTCATACCCTGCTCCCTTACCATCCTGCCGCGGCTGTGGACGCGCGATCGCGCCACACCGCGGCTTTCCTTTTCTTTTTACAACCTGCACATATAACTTACGCTCTGCACATGTCATGCTCTGCCGGATGCCCGGTCCTCTTTTCGGATGATCCCGTAAAGCAGCGATACGGACACTGCCATCATGATCATTTCTGTCACGGGCTGTGCCCAGATCATGCCGCCGAATCCAAACAGACGGTTCAGAAGCAGCAGAAGGGGTACATAGAGTCCCAGCTGGCGAACCAGCGTGATCACAAAAGCATACTGAGGCTTTCCCATTGCCTGAAAGGAAGTGCGGCTCATGGAGACCGCTCCGACAAAGGGCAGAATACACATGATCGTGCGCAGCACCCTGCTTCCGGTTGCGATCACTTCCGCAGAGCCGGTAAAGAGCCCGATCAGCTGCGGCGCGAATATACCGTAGACTGCCATGACACAGAGCTCTGTCCCGCTGACCACCATGACACCGGCACGAAGCACTTCTTTCATCCTCTTATAATTTCCCGCTCCGTAATTGTATCCCATAATGGGCTGTGTCCCCGCTGCAAATCCCTGATAGATATAACTTCCAAGGGATAATATTTTCTGTGCGATACCCATGGCCGCCACAGTCAGTTCCCCATAGGCAACCGCAAGATTATTGTTGACAATATAGGCAGCCGATGTCAGAAGTGTCTCCAGCGTGGCAGGAACACCCACCCAGAAGATTTCCCGCAGGATCTCACCGGTGGGTTTCAGATATTGAAGCGACGGCGTCAAAAGTGTTTTTCCGCTCCCGTATATCCACAGTGAGACAAGCATGCCAGCAGCGTTGCCGAGTATAGTTGCGATCGCGGCACCGCGGATCTGCAGTCCCAGCGCAAAAATAAACACCGGGTCAAGAATGATATTGACCACTGTACCGATGATCATGCCTGCGACCGAATACTTCACAGAACCTTCGCTCCGGAGCAGCTGCCCGGAGGTGTAATTACCCATCGTAAAAATGCTGCCCAGAAGGATGACCTGCACATACTGCCGTGTGTATTCAAAAGTATTGCTCTGGGCTCCCAGTCCCCGCACGATGGCAGTCAGAAAGGCCATACCGGCAGCTGTCACAAGCAGACTGTTGATGATCGTGAGCTCGAATCCCACGGTCAGGGTATGCCTGGCCTTCGCTCTGTCTTCTGCCCCCAGGCTTCTGGCGATCAGCGAAGACGCGCCCGTGCCGATCATATTCGAAATGGCAATGGAGATCATCATGACCGGGTAGGCCAGATTGACCGCCGCCAGCTGATAATCGTCCCGCATCAGCCCTATAAAGTACGTGTCCACCATATTATAGAGCACCATGATGAACATGCCTGCAATCAGCGGTACCCCCAGCTTCACCACGGCCAGGGCCGGTTTTTCCCGGCTCAGAATGTAGATCCGCCTGTCCTTTTTCTGATCGTTTTCTTTTCTATTCTCTCCCGCCGGATCTGCCTTCTTCGTTTCTGGCAGATCCGCATCGTGCCCCGTCCTTGCTTCACCCGTTTTTTTCTCTAATCCCTCGCGAAAAACAGTTTGGATCTCAGGGGAATCTGTTCTGGAATCATTCTTCTCTGGAGCGGGCATTTTCTTTCCTTACTTCTACTACAATGTATTTATGGTTGACATCCCCATCAGCCGGATGGTTTTTTTTCACTTCTCATTCACAGTGCTTTTCACGGCAGCACCAGCTACACAGCTTTTGAATCGAAAAACACAGACATGAATGGAATGTCGTTCTTTGGTCATTATCCGTTTTTTATCTGACGGACGGATGTATTATTACGCTCTTCTTTTGAAATTGCAAGTCCTGAGCACTACCGAAAGTCCCCCGAAGCTGAGA
>ONXK01000142.1 GCA_900321785.1 uncultured Lachnospiraceae bacterium
CCGAACATGGCGGAAAAGGCCGCCGACATGCCGGTCATGATCAGTGTCTTGCGGTCTCTCTCCGAAAAGCGAAAAACAGATGCAATGTAGTGGCCGATCGATCCGCCCAGCTGCAGCGCGGCACCTTCCCGTCCTACAGAAGCACCCACCAGATGGGATATCGTCGTTGCGATAAAGATCAGCGGCGCCATACGCAGGGGCACCGTCTCATTACTCTGAATCGAGGAGATGATAAGATTGGTCCCTCCCTCTGCACCGCGTCCTGTCCGGCGGTAAAGGAAAAGGATCAGAACGGCTCCGAAGGGAAGCAGCAGCAAAAGCTGCGGATGCGCAGTCCTCAACCCTGTCACATAGTCTATACACTCATGAAAAAGTGCTCCGATCACTCCGATCAAAAGCCCACATAAAATCGCAAAAACAATAAACTGGAAAGTGTGGATCGTTCTCTCGGTGTTGTGTTGTATCTTATGTACTGCTGTTTTTTTATCCATGATGATCTCCAGTCCGAACCAATCTGCGCCACTGCATACCTGTGGCCATGGGCAGGTTCCCGCAAACGTCATCATATTATATCATAACCGGGACACCGGCGTCTCTGCAGTGCACAAAAAAAGGGGGGACCGCCCATGATCATCGTTACTCACGGGCAATTCCCCTTTTTATCTTTTCTGCAGATCTTCTACCGGTTTTCCGGTCCGGTCATCCCACAGCAGTACAATGCTTCATGGCAGCCTCCTGCTTTTCATCCGCTGCATAGATCGACTTCAGCAGGACTGGTGTCAGAATGGAGCTGATCACGATCAGAAGGATGACAGCTGTGAAATATTTGCTGTCGATGATCCCTGCTTTGAGTCCTCTCTGTGCAACGATCAGGGCCACCTCGCCGCGTGTCATCATGCCGATCCCGATCTTGAGGCTGTCAGAATTGTTAAAGCGCAGCACCTTCGAAACAAGGCCGCAGCCGATCACTTTGCCCAACAGCCCAACCGCTACAAAGGCGGCGGAGAAGGCCAGGATGGTCATGTCGACGGTTCTGAGGTTTGTCTGCAGTCCTACACTCGCAAAGAAGACAGGTCCGAAAATCATATAGGAGCTGATATCCATCTTTCTGTCAATGTAGGCAGAATCGTCCAGAGAGCTTAAGATGATACCGGCCACATAAGCACCTGTGATATCGGCAACGCCGAAATATCTGTCCGCAACATAGGCCATGATGAAGGCCAGGCTCATACCGATGATCGGGATCCTTCTGGTATGGGGCCATCTGCGGTCGACAATCTTCATGATCCGGAAAATGATCACACCTACGACGACAGACAGTGCAAAGAAGGCAAGGGTCTTGATGCAGACAGCTCCGAGATTGGCACTCGGATCCTTCAGTCCCAGAACTGCTGTGAGAACTACAATTCCGATGACATCGTCAATAATGGCAGCACTCATGATCGCAGTGCCGACTTCTGTAGAAACCTTGCCGAGCTCCTTCAGCGCCTGCACCGTGATGCTGACAGATGTGGCCGTCAGTATGGTTCCGATAAAGACAGCCTGGATGAATTCGCTTGTTCCCGGTGCAGCAAAACCATAAAAGCCCATATACAAAAGGGTTCCGAGAATAAGAGGCACCGTAACTCCCGCCATTGCAATGATCAAAGCCTTGAGTCCCGATTTTTTCAGTTTGTCAATGTCCGTCTCGAGTCCTGCGCTGAACATGAGCAGGATCACGCCGATCTCGGCCATGCCTGCCAGAAAATCGTTTGCCGAAACCAGGTTAAATAAGGAGGGACCGATCAGCAATCCCGCTATAATCTCTCCTGCCACCTGCGGAGCCTTCAGATCCCGCGCCAGCAGGCCGAAAAGTTTCGAGCTGATAAGTATGATCGCCAAAGTCCTCAAAATTTCCAATGTATCCATATGTGTCCTTTCTCCAATGTCATAACATACGCCGTGTACAAACCCGTAGGATATCGGTACCGTTCAGTACCGATTCCTTAAAAGACACGGTATTTAATAAAATGAGCTGCCCGACAAACGGGCACATTGCAGCATGTCTCTTAGAACTCTGCCATTATACTTCTTGCTTTTTAATAATTAAAATAATATATTTTAACTATAATTATAAGTATTTTAATATAAGCATCATTGAGTTTTCATGTCACTATCGATATTTTAGATAATAGGAAGTGACCTCATATTATGAAGTGACCCCATATTATGAAGTGACCTCATATTATGAAGTGACCGCATATTCGTGTAACTTATTTTCAGAGTTCACAATAAAGGAGAAAAGAGAATGACCCTGCGCCATATGATCATATTCCGCACAGTGTACGAGTCTGACTGCAATTCCACAAAGGCAGCTGAACGGCTGCATATGACACAGCCTGCCATCAGTCTGGCGATCAAAGAGCTGGAGCAGTATTACGGGGTGCGCCTGTTTGACCGCATCGGCCGTCGGCTAAAGATCACGGACTCGGGGAAGCTGTTCCTGCAGTATGCCATCCATATCACTGACCTTTTTGAAGATATGGAAACCGGCCTGCGCGACTGGGATTCCAAGGGGATCCTGCGCGTCGGTGCCAGTATTACCATCGGCTCGCAGTTTCTGCCCGGATATGTAAAAGCCTATGCGGAGATCTGTCCCGGCATCGACGTGCGGGTCGTTGTTGAACAGTCTGATTCCCTGGAGCATAAAATACTGACAAACGCACTGGATTTTGCCCTGATCGAAGGTATACCCGTCGATTCCAGGATTGTGGCGGAAACATACATGCATGATCAGCTGTGTGTCCTGTGCTCCCCGGACAAAGGCTGGAAACAAGGCCAGACCATCACCCAGGAGGAATTCAAAAAGCAGCGCTTCCTCCTGCGCGAAAAGGGAAGCGGGACCAGGGATGTCTTTGACCAGGTCACTGCCCGGGCCGGGCTCCATATCGTCCCCGCCTGGGAAGCCATGAGCACCAGTACCCTGATCAATGCCGCAGTCACCGGACTGGGAATCGCCGTCCTGCCCGAAAGGATGATACAGCCCGCGTTAAAAAGCGGCAGGATCATCACCGTGAACGTAGAAAATCTGGATTTCAGACGAAGCTTTTACATCATCCGCCATAAAGACAAGTTCCTGATGCCGTCAGCAAACAAATTCATTTCCCTGTGCAAAAGAGAAGAAGGAACTTGTCCCGGATCGTAAGCAGGTTGTAAGCAGGCTGAAAACAGGTCATAAACAGGTCGTAAATAGTTGGAAACAGGCGTGAATTGCAAAAGTAAACGCATGTGCAGGACTAAATGCAACTACACCTTTAAAAGTTAAGTAAAATCAATAGTTTCTGACGCAAAAATAGCTTATTATAGTTATGATCGTAATAACTTCTCCCCAAATTTTCTGTTTCCAGACATCCGAAAAAGACCGCTGGACATTTAGTGTGCTGGACTAAATGCAACCGGCCTCATTGAAAAATGTGAAAGTCGCATCCAGTCTGACAGCAGATTTTGAGAGAGTGGTTAACGGTTGTATCGTATCAGCTTAGGCGTCAGGTTTACCTCATCGGGAGGGATCGGCCTAAGCTGAAATTTTTTCAGGACTTCTTCACCCAGTGACTCCCGGGCCGCCTCATAAGGTGTTTTCCCATCGAGGCTTTTTCTGGGAGTGGAATTGATATGGTTCACGATCAGGTTGACATCCCACTGTGTCAGGAACTCAAAAGAAGTCTTTTTGGGCAGTATCATACGCAGCATTGTATGTACATTTTCCACACCGGGCTTCTGGCAGCTGCGCATGGAATCACAGTAATAGATGCTTGTCCTGACGATGCCCTCAATGCCGTTTTCCAGAGAGTCCGGGTCCCCAAACTCTGTCCCGCGATCTGTCAGTATGGTCCCGAAGACAGAGAGAAAAGTATAGGTATCCAGCCTCTTTTCGAGCCTGTCAAACACCAGACGGACAGCCCCGGTCGTATTGCGGTTCATCACAAATGCGAGGAACAGTTTTTCTTTCCTGAGTAAAAATGTCAGGAGTACTTTGCCGGATCCTTTCGAGGAATGGACAGTATCCATCTCTACCCAGTTTTCAAGACCAAGGGCCTGAAAGTCCTCGAATGTCCTGCCCTTAAAGATCTCGCGGCTGGAGATCTGTGCCTTCCGGTTTTTCCGCGGTTTGAACTTTACCTTGCGCTTTAGATCGATGTTCCTGGCGGTAAAAAGGCCGTTGTCCAGATTGGTGTACATGGTCCATGCAGATATCGAAAGCTCGGGATGATTGGTGACTATCTGATAAGGGGACTGCCCCTGACTGATCAGAGGAGTGATGACCTTATCGATCTTCCTCAGTTCTTTCTGTATGATGTTAATGCCGGTCCGGGTGCCTGTCAGGACTTCCCTGTATTTCCTGTCTGCAAAGCGGGCGTTGTACTGATATTTACGGGCAATGGTACAGCGGCTGAGCTTTTTATCACAGCCGTTGCAGACATGCGGAGCCCTGTCCAGCCGGGTGCATTTTTCGAGGACAAAATCCCTGCATGTCTGGTTACAGGTGGGACAGGAAGCACATTTGACCCCGCAGAGGACGATCTTCTGGCAGGCATTGGTCATTTTGCAGTGATACCTGTGTATGCAGAAGTTTTGTGCATTGTAGAAGGTGCCTTTATGGTACCAGTCGGAAAGCCTGTGGTTTTTGACTTCCCTGGAGATGGTGGACGGATCCTTGCACAGATAGCGGGAGATCTCCTTGAAGGAACGTCCTTCGTTCAGCGAGTTTTCAATGAAGATCCTGTCTTCGAGTGTCAGATGTTTCTGGTTACCGGGTATAAGTCTGCTCATATCTGTTTCCTTCCACTGCTGTCAGAAGGAGATATGAACATACCACCAAAGGAAGAAGGATTTCAACAGTATGAAAGACCGTGTGCGTTTTCGCCCACCCCTGCAGGCAACAGTCAGACCCGGGCATAGAGGCCCCGCCCCCGCTCAAACGCACACTTCACAGTAACAGCCGGAAGAGGACACTGATACTATGTGTCAGTCAAGGGGCTTTCGCG
>ONXK01000220.1 GCA_900321785.1 uncultured Lachnospiraceae bacterium
CTGCCGGAGAGCGGGAGTGCCGGAAAATCTGCTGCCTGGCAGAAAACAGCCGATGCGGTTCCCGCGTCCATCACGGTCCTGCAGGCACCGCTCGACAATCTCTATGTGGCGGCGACCTCTTCCATGGCCCTGTTTGACGCGGCGGGTGCGATCGAACAGGTAAAGCTGACCGGGACAAAGGCCGATGGCTGGTATATCGATGCTCCGAAAAAGGCACTTGCGGAGGGCCGCATGACCTATGCCGGCAAGTACAGCGCGCCGGATTACGAGCTCCTCGCGGCGTCAGATTGTCAGCTGGCCGTGGAGTCCATGATGATCCTGCATACACCGGAGGTCAAAGAGAAGCTGGAAGAGCTGGGAATCCCTGTCTTTATCGATACCTCCAGTAATGAGAGTCATCCCATGGGGCGGACGGAATGGGTGCGTCTCTACGGCGTTTTGACAGGACACGAGACAGAGGCGGAAGCTTTTTTTGAAAAGGAAAAGGAGCGGTTTGCGGAAGCGGAAACGTATACGGATACCGGACTGACAGCAGCTTTCTTTTCCATTTCCTCCAGCGGCAATGTGATCGTCCGGGCAACGGATGACTATATTCCCCGCATGATCGAACTGGCAGGCGGAAAGTATATTTTTAAAGACCTGCTCAACGAGAGCAGCAACAGTGCTTCGGTCCGTCTGTCCATGGAGGACTTTTACAATACGGCGAGAGATGCAGACTATCTGATCTACAACGCCACGATCGAAAATCCCGTGAAAAGCATAGAGGAGCTGTGCGGCAGGTCCGCCCTCCTGAGCGACTTCAAAGCCGTGCAGGAAGGTCATGTATGGCAGGTGCAGCGGAGCCTGTACCAGTCACCGGACATTGCGGCCAGGATGATCACAGACCTGCGCCTCATGCTTACCGGCGGGGATGCACAGGAAATGACATTCCTTGAGCAGTTAAAATGAAATGGAGAAATATATGCATCAGAAAAGACTGGACAGAATCAATGAACTTGCACGCAAGCAGAAGAGCGAAAGACTGACCGAAGCGGAGAAAGCAGAGCAGAAAAAGCTCCGCGAGGAGTATCTGGCCGATTTTCGCAAAACTCTGCGAGGACAGCTGGAAAACATCACCTTCGTAGAAGCGGACGGCAGTCTCACGCCCCTGCGCACACTACGGAAAAAAGACAACTGAGGACCGGCACAAAATCATGGAGAGCAGGCATGGATAACTTGCAGAGTGCAGAACACGCACACAGCAGGGCACTGCGCAGGACGCGCTATATTGCGGTATTTGCCGGTCTTGCAGCGGCCTTACTGGTAATGGTCATTCTGAATATCAATACGGGCAGCGTTAAGATCCCTGTCGCAAGGATTCTGCAGATCCTGCTCCGGCGGCAGGGCGCGGCAAAGGAGGTCAGCATTATCTGGAAGATCCGTATGCCGCGGATCCTGCAGGCTGCAATTCTGGGAGGCGCCCTGGCTCTTTCCGGTTTCCTGCTGCAGACATTTTTCGGGAACCCCATCGCGGGCCCCTTTGTGCTCGGTATTTCCTCCGGTGCAAAGATGTGTGTCGCGATCGTTATGATCCTTTTAATCGGCAGGTTTGGGGAGGCTTCTTCCTGGGCACTGATTCTGGCAGCTTTTGTCGGCGCCATGATGTCCACGGCTTTTATCCTGGTGGTGTCCCGCGCCGTCAACCATATGGCGGCCCTGCTCGTCGCCGGTATCATGATCGGCTATATCTGCAGCGCAGTGACAGAGTTCCTTGTGACCTTTGCGGAGGATTCCGATATTGTCAATCTGCACGGATGGTCGCAGGGCAGTTTTTCCGGTGCGGACTGGAGCGGGACGGCAACGGCAGCCCTGCTGGTGGGCATTGCCTCTGTCTGTGTCTTTTTGCTTGCCAAGCCCATCGGCGCTTACCAGATGGGCGAAGACTATGCCCGCAGCATGGGTGTCAATGTGAAGCGCTTCCGGATGGAACTGATCCTTCTCTCGGGAATCCTGTCCGCCTGTGTCACCGCCTTTGCAGGCCCCATCTCCTTTGTCGGAATCGCGGTTCCCTTTTTAGTCAAGCGGGCCCTGGGGACATCGAAGCCCCTGGTCGTGATTCCGGCCGCTTTTCTGGGCGGTGCGGTCTTCTGCATGTTCAGCGATCTCATAGCCCGCATGGCTTTTGCCCCGACGGAGCTCAATATCAGTACTGTGACCTCAGTCCTCGGTGCTCCGGTGGTGATCTTTATGCTGATTCGTCGAAAACGCTGAAAGCATGCGGCAGGAGTTTCATCTGCCAGCCGGCTCGCAAGGATTGCTGGCGGGGCTTCAAGAGCAGGTTTTGAGAGCAGATTTTGAAAGCAGATTAAAAAGTACATTCAGAAAGTACATTCTAAAAAATCCGAAAGCAGATTAAGAAAGTACATTCAGAAAGCACAATGGAAGGGAAGAGCAGGAACTTGGAACAGACACATTTACAGCTTGATCATCTGGCCGTCGGCTATCAGGGGAAAGCTCTGATCCATGGAATAGAGATCGGTGTGCGGAGAGGGGAAATCGTCACACTGGTCGGGCCCAACGGATCCGGAAAATCTACGATCCTGAAGACGATCACCCGCCAGCTCACGCCGGTCAGCGGCGGCATATTCCTGGCAGAGGGAAAAACAGCTTCTGCATCTGCGATGAAAAGCCTGGGAAAGTTCAGCCCCGGAGAACTGGCAGAGCAGATGGCCGTCATGCTGACAGGCCGTCTGCAGACAGAACTGATGACCTGCCGGGATGTAACCTCCATGGGCCGATATCCCTATACCGGACGTCTTGGGATCCTGTCTGCTTCTGACGAGCAGAAGGTGGAGGAGGCGCTGGCTGCCGTTCATGCGCAGCATCTTTCGGACAGGCCCTTTGACGCCGTCAGCGACGGTGAGCGTCAGCGGATCCTTCTGGCCCGCGCAATCTGCCAGGAGCCGGAGATCATTGTTCTCGATGAACCCACTTCTTATCTTGATATAAGACATAAGCTGGAACTTCTCGGTATTCTTCACAAAATGTCCCGGGAACAGGGAATCACTGTCGTGATGTCTCTTCATGAAATTGACCTCGCGATGAAGATTTCCGACCGGATCATCTGTGTGAGGGGCGAGGAGATTTTTGCGTGCGGAAAACCGG
>ONXK01000183.1 GCA_900321785.1 uncultured Lachnospiraceae bacterium
GCTGTCGCAGAAGGTCGCGGGAAGACTGCAAAAGAGCAGTCTTGTGGGGCAGACAGTCACATTTCAGGTCAAATCTTCGGAATTCAACAGATACTCGCGGCAGACTATGCTCTCCGACATGACGGACCGCGCTGAAGATATAGAGAAGGCAGCACTCTATCTCGCTGACCGCCTGCTGAACGGTCCCGACGGCCTTTTTGAAGATGGCATCTCCATCAGGCTGATCGGAGTGGGTGTATCCAGACTTTCAGAAAAACAGATGATGCAGATGGATCTCTTCCAGTGGGCTGACCAGAACGAAGAAGAGGAAAAAAAACGCAGGGAGGAGCAGAAGCTTCGGGAGAAAGAAGAGGAACTTGCCAGGCAGGCGGAAACCGCCCGCCGCAAGGAGGAAGAAAAACTCGAAAAAATGAAAAACCGGCAGACCAGACTCGATTCTATGATGGATCAGATCAACGGCAGATACGGTAAAGGAACGATCAAAAAGGGCAGTAGATAATAGCAGACAGCAGCTTCACTCATGAAAGGAGTAATTGATTCATGAAGGTAAACAGGTTTTTTGATGAAATCCAGGGAAATTTCGGATTCGGATGCATGAGGCTGCCGATGAAGGATGAAAAGGTTGACTATGACGAATTCATCAGGATGGCAGATGCCTTTATCGATGCAGGCTTTAACTACTTTGACACAGCACACGGCTATATCAACGGACAGTCGGAGACAGCCATCCGCGACTGTATCGCAAAAAGATATGACCGCAGCAGGTTCCTTCTGACCGACAAACTGACAGATCCCTACTTTAAGAAACAGGAGGACATCCGACCCTTCTTTGAGCAGCAGCTCGCCTGGTGCGGCGTGGACTATTTTGACTTCTACCTCATGCATGCGCAGGATAAAAATATATACAGGAAATTCACTAAGTGCAATGCCTATGAGACGGCCCTGGAGCTGAAGAAGGAGGGAAAGATCAGGCACTTCGGTATTTCCTTCCACGACAAGGCGGATGTCCTGGATATGATCCTGACGGAGCATCCGGAGATTGAGATCGTACAGATTCAGTTCAACTACGTCGACTACGAGGATGCTTCCGTGGAGAGCCGCAAGGTCTATGAGGTATGTGAGAAGCACAATAAGCCGGTCATTGTCATGGAACCTGTCAAGGGCGGCAGCCTTGTGAATCTGCCGGCAGATGCGGACAAGATCCTGCGTGATCTGAAGGGCGGCAGCAATGCCAGCTATGCCATCCGCTTTGCAGCAAGCTTCCCCAATATGGCGATGGTCCTTTCCGGCATGAGCAATATGGATCAGATGCTGGACAATCTCGGTGCCATGAAGGATTTCAGGCCCCTGGACGAGACAGAGATGGACGCAGTGAACAGGGTCTGTGCGATCTTCAAGAGTCTGAACCTGATCCCCTGCACGTCCTGCCGCTACTGCATCGAGGAGAACGAATGTCCCAGGGGGCTGCGCATTCCGGATATGTTCGCTGCCCTCAATTCCTATGAAGCCTTCCACAACTGGAACTCGGAATTCTATTACAACAACGTCCTGGTCGGCGGCGGACACGGAAAAGCCTCCGACTGCATCCAATGCGGAAAATGCGAGAAGGTATGTCCCCAGCACCTGCCGATCCGCGAGCTGCTCAAGGATGTTGCCAGGGCATTCGAAAAAAGCGAGCAGTAACGAGATGCCTGTTGGATGCAAATAATGTATTGGAGATAAAGGACGGAACCGCAAGAGCAAGACGAAAAAATGGGCTGAACAAGGTCAGGAGATTGAATGAACAGCAAGCAGGAAATAGACAAAATACTCACTCAAATACAGGCGGACGCCAATGTCCAGAAGATGAAACAGTATATACAGCACGGAAACGTCTCTACCTATGAGCATTGCGAAAGTGTGGCCAGGCTGAGCTACTCCATCGACAGGCGCTTATCGCTCCACTCGGACCTTAAGGTCCTGTTGACAGGTGCTATGCTTCATGACTTTTATCTTTACGACTGGCACGAAGACGGCGACGGATCACATCGACTTCATGGATTTACACATGCGAAAAGGGCGTGCGATAACGCAAAAGAGTGTTTTTCAATCGATGAGAAAACCAGTCATGTGATCTATTCTCATATGTGGCCTCTGAATCCGGAGAGAATCCCCAGGTCCAGGGAGGCATGGATCGTCTGCCTTGCCGATAAATATGTTTCTTTGAGGGAATCGTTGTTCAGGAGGCAGGTCTGACAATGTGGCTGAGCAGATATATTTGTCTCTTTTTTATTTATAGCTTCATGGGGTGGATCTATGAAACGCTCTATTGCACGATAAAGAACGGCAAATGGGAAAACAGAGGCTTCCTGTTTGGGCCGGCCTGCCCGATTTATGGTACCGGAGCTGTGGCAATTTCTGTGATCATGAAAGTGACAATTGGAAATGGAATCGTACTGAGTCTGTGGCAGATTTTCCTGATTGCCTTCATAGGAAGCGCGGGACTGGAATACATCACATCCTGGGGACTGGAGAAGCTGTTTCATGCGGCCTGGTGGGATTACAGTGACTTTCCGCTGAATCTTCACGGCAGGATCAGCCTCTTTACCAGTCTGGGGTTTGGCCTGGCAGGGCTCCTGGTTGTGCATATTATCGCGCCGTTTACAGAGAATGCTGTCGGACATATCATTCCTATCCTGATCGAACTTTTGTCTCTGTGCTTTGTTTTTGTGTTTGCGGTCGATTTTACGCTTACAGTGACGGTTCTCTATCATTTTGACAGTATAGTTGTCCATGTAGACAACAGTTTTAACCAGAGCATGGAAAGCATCGTGGATAATACCGTGCAGAGATCCAGCCGGGTCAAAAACAGCATTATTGAAAAAGGCCGCTTTGTAAATGACCAGGTAAATTCCATGAACGGTTTCATGAAAAGCACCCTTCGCAGGATTCATTTTTTCAGAGACAGAGATGAGAACAGGAAAACGGTCAAAAACCGAGTTCTTACAAAAATTAAGAATCTCAGGATAAACAGAAAACGGTCAGAGGCTCGTGACGAATGATATTGAAATTCCACTTTATTGAGATATAATGAGTAAGCATCAACTAACTACTGCTTGCTTTTAGCGAGTGGACGCAGCCCATCCTGGACGCAATTGCCGACCGCATGGACTCTCAGGTTCACTGACAGGAAAATCCATGAAACCGCGGAGAAGAGGAAGCGGGTTTAGATTCTTCATCCCGCGTTGACGGGGAATCAAATAATACTTTCTGAAGCCGGTCGGGGAAATCTGACCGGCTTTTACAGATTGTTGTAAACGTGGCTTCTATGTTAAAATCAATTTAGCTATAGATTCATCAGATGGGAGACAGGGGACGGTTCTGTGTCCCCTATTTCCTTGAGGGGACGGAGACACAGAACCGTCCCCTGTCTCCTCCAGATTGCATGGAAAGTCTGATTTTGGGAGAATTGCTGAGCCTTTGGTGAAAAAGCGGATTATGAAGCGTTATTGAGGAGAACGACATACTCAATAATTCAGATGCGTAAACAAGAACTTGCGAAGCTGGATGAATTAATCAAGGACAGAGGGGTCTGACCCTGATACGGAAATGTTAACTAATTTAATAAATTTGTGACCGGGTCTGACCCCACTGTTCCGGCGGGCAGCGAATGCTGCCCCATACATATGAAACAGGCTGAAAAGCCTTCTCACATTGACAAACAGGGCAATTCAGAGTAAACTACGAGCGCAGGTGCGAAACTTTAAAAAATTTTCGATTTCGGAAGTGGCGTTATGAACTATATTGAAAGACCGGAATACATGCAGCGGCTTCTTGATCTTATGGAAACCCCGGATATTAAGATCATTACCGGAGTGCGCCGCAGCGGCAAGTCGGAACTGATGAAGGCATATATCCGCAGAATCAGAGAGATTCAGCCGGAGGCCAATATAATCTTT